>JACQOV010000058.1 GCA_016202395.1 Deltaproteobacteria bacterium | reverse complement strand
GATGAAATCCTAGACACCCTTGAAAACACCATTGACGATGTTACCGACCTACTCGATGACGGCGACGAAGAGGATGGCTCCGTCATAGAGCACATTGATGAAATCCTAGACACCCTTGAAAACACCATTGACGATGTTACCGACCTACTCGATGACGGCGACGACAGTGACGAAGGCGGAGTTCAGATCCCCGATGAAGTCTCCGATGTCATTCAAGATCTCCTAGACGATCTCATCCAGGTTCCAGAGGAGGGGACGGGTGATGATGGAATCCAGATCCCAGATGAGGTTCGCGACGCTATTCAAAAACGATTAGAAGACCTCGTGATCGTTGTGGAACCCGGCGAAGAACCTGAAGAATCTCCCTCCATCGAAGAAGTGGCAGGAGATCTTGCTGGAGCCTTGATTGATCTCCTTCAGGCGGGTGGCTACTTCCCATTTGCCATCGACTTGGATTCTCCAACCGCAGTGGCTGTCGATCCTGCCACAGGAAATGTCTGGGTGAGCGTTTCGAGTGGGGTGACAGGATATCAAGACCTGCTTCGAATCGAAAACAACGGCGCAAAAACAACTTTCCTCCTGTCTTTACGTGGAGTGGATAATCTCGATTTTGACATAGAGGGAAATCTGTTGATTAGCGCTTACAATTGCATTAAAAAGGCCTCCATCGCTGAGGATGATGATCTCACGATCAGTGATGTTATCTGTCTGTCTGACGATGATTCTATAACTGTGAACGGAATTGGCGTCACCCCTTCCAACGAGATTATCTTCGCGGCCACGAATAAACGGATCTATGGGAAGATCTATGGGATCGATCCGAGTGGGGTCACACGAACCCTCGTAGAAGACCTCCCTTTCACTCCGATGGACCTCACCGTCGACCGAACCGGCCGAGTCTTTCTCACAACCGATGGAACTCCTACTTTAATGGAGGTCCTGCAAGAGGGTTCCGTCCAAACGGTTCTGCAGGGGGACGCCCATACGCCTTCTGCGGTGGGCCTCAATCTGGACGGCAGCCTTCTAGTGAACGACTTTGTGCCGCTCGGTGATTACAGGATTATCAAAACGGATGGCGACGTTTGGATGGAAGGGCTCGACCTTGTCGATATGGGGGGGATCTCTTCGGATCCCACCGGCAAATACGTCGCTATCCTAGACCATGGAACCGGAAGCGTCTACCGCCGCACCACCAGCAACTAGTTTCAATCCCAGCGGGAGGATTCTCGAGAATCCTCCCTTGGGTGTGGTTTACCCAACTTGCCGATTGTGCTAATATTTTCGCACGGTGAATTCTCTCAAACTGATCTTTCGACTCATCAAATCGGTCCAAGAGTTTAGCCTTCTTGCTTACCATGGCCTGCGCGGTATCTTTCAAAGGCCCATCTACTGGAGAGACACCATCGATCAGATGGATCGATTCGGGATCGGCTCTTTTCTGATTGTGGGATTCACGGGGCTTTTCACTGGGATGGTCATGGCTCTACAAATGGCGGTCACGTTGGAGCGGTTCGGGATCAAAAGTCTGGTGGGACGAGCGGTTTCGGTCTCCATCGTGCGGGAACTGGGGCCGGTTCTCTCAGCCTTGATCGTCGCAGGTCGAATGGGTTCTGGAATCGCGGCAGAGATCGGGGCAATGAAGGTGGGGGAGCAGACCGATGCCCTTCGAGCGATGGGAACCGATCCGGTTCGAAAGTTGGTTACGCCTCGCATGATCGCCGGTTTGATCATGATGCCGGTCCTCACCGTCTTTGCCGATTTTATTGGGGTCTTCGGAAGCTACGTCATCTGCTCCTCTGTCCTCGATTTTAGCGGAAATCTTTATTGGACCTCGGTGTTGGAATCGTTGGATGAAACCGATGTCTTCCCAGGCCTCACCAAGCCTCTCTTCTTTGGCCTCATTATCTCAACGGTTGGATGCTACATGGGCTTAGGAACACGAGGAGGAACCGTGGGAGTGGGAAAAGCGGCAACAGAGTCAGTGGTAATCGCTTCGCTAGGAATTATTTTGGCCGACTTTTTGATTACCAAATTTTACTTCGCTATTTTATGACGCAACAAGAGGCTTCGGAATTCATGGTGCAGATCGAGGGGCTGCACCACGCCTTTGATGAGGACGAACCGGTGTTGGCGGGGATCGATCTCCACATCGCTCGAGGAGGGATTCGAGTGATTCTGGGGGGGAGCGGCTCTGGGAAAAGCACCATCCTTCGTCTCATCCTAGGGTTGATCAAACCTCAAAAAGGGGTTATTCGCGTGGATGGAAACGATGTGGTGCCGATGAGCGAGAAAGAGCTTCAAAAGGTTCGCAGAGACATCGGGATGGTCTTCCAATCCGCGGCCCTGTTCGACTCGCTCACCGTTCGCGAGAATGTGGGATATCGTTTTTACGAAGAGGGGGGGCTGAGCGAAGAGGAGATTGAAGAGCGGGTTTTAGAAAAGTTGAGTTTTGTGAATCTGGAGGAAACCCTCGACATGTATCCTGCCGAGCTCTCCGGAGGGATGAAAAAACGGGTGGCCATTGCTCGCGCCCTTGCCACCAACCCTCATCTCATCCTTTTCGATGAACCGACAACCGGCCTCGACCCCATTACCGCGCACCAAGTCACCGATCACATTTTGGAACTCAATCGACGATGGGGAGTGACCTCGATTGTAGTGACACACGATCTGAAGTATGCTTTCAAAGTGGCCCGAAAGCTTTCCATGATTAAGGATGGAAAAATTATCTTCGACGGAACTAAAGAAGAACTGCTAGAGTCCAAAGACTCCTATGTTCAGCAGTTTTTAGAGTGATGAAGCGTTAAAATTGGAGGCATTATGCAACGTAAAAAAGGGATGAGCTGGTCGGAACTTCGGGTGGGGATCTTTACCCTAGCTGGTTTTGCTCTCCTGGTCTTCGGCGTTCTCCTGATCGGGAAGCGATCGGGATTTTTAGTCCTCCACTATCCCCTGCACACCTATTTCACGAGCGCCGGGGGGCTGGTGGATGGAGCCCCCGTCTGGCTCGCCGGAATTGAGGTGGGAGAGGTGACCCGAATCCGGTTTGAGGAAGATCTCGTGCGGATTGACATGAAGATCCAACGAAAGGTTCAAGAGAAGATCCGAGAGAATTCTCAAGCCAAGATCACCAGCAAAGGGCTCCTAGGGGATAAGATCATCGAGATCTCGCTCGGCTCCCTCCCCGCCGCTCCCCTCAAAAATGGGAGCGAGATCCCTGCCACCCCCACAAAAACCGATCTGACCGATTTAATGACGAGCGCCACCTCCATTGTGACAGGGCTGGAGAGCGCCGTGGGATCGATCCGACAGGTGGCCGCCAAGCTCAACAGCTCTACCGGAACCTTGGGACGTTTGGTCCATGACGATCAACTATATCAAAACCTCCAAGAGGCCACAGGAAGACTCAACACCTTCCTGGGATCGATCGAGGGGGAGAAAATTTCGGAGATCTCTATTCAACTCCACACGATCCTTGAAAAAATCGATCGAGGAGAAGGAACGATGGGAAGCGTCATCAACGATAAAGAGCTCTATGAGAAGCTGATTCAAACCACCGATGAATTGAAGGCATTGATTCAAGATATTAAAGAGAACCCCAAGCGTTATTTAAAAGTTGAGATATTTTGAAGCATGACATTGCAACCCGATTATCTCATTACCGATACCATCGCTCATAGCTTAGAGCGGATTGCAGAGGTCAAAGCGATCATCGAAAACGCCGCGATCCTCCCCGCCTTCGAGACCCGTCTTCGAAACGAGGCCAAGATCCGCTCGGTCCACGCCTCCATCCGATTGGAGGGAAATCGACTCGAAGAGAATCAGGTTAAACAAGTGCTCGAAGGGAAAAAGGTGCAGGCCTGGAGGCGGGACATCCTGGAAGCAAAGAACTATTCTAAAGCGCTCGACTACATCGGCTCTATCTACCAACGAAAAGATCTTGCGATCACCGAAGAGGTGATCCTTAAACTTCACGCCATGCTCTTGGAAAAGGTCAGCCCGAAAGAGGCCGGAAAATATCGGAAGATTCCCGT
This sequence comes from Deltaproteobacteria bacterium, assembly GCA_016202395.1. Lineage (GTDB taxonomy): Bacteria > JACQOV01 > JACQOV01 > JACQOV01 > JACQOV01 > JACQOV01. The sequence continues at coordinate 4,294 of JACQOV010000058.1, read as the reverse complement.
GGTGGTAAAAAACGTGCGAACCCAAGAGGTTGTGTTTCGCCCGCCAGGTCCACATCAAGTCGCCTCTCTCATGCAAGAATTTTCCCGTTGGCTGGAATCCTCCCCAAAAATTTCACCCGTCATCGAAAGTGGGATTGCCCATTATGAGTTAGTTCGAATCCATCCTTTTGTCGACGGAAACGGCCGCTCCGCCCGTCTTCTAGCTGTGCTGGTCCTCTATCAAAGGGGATACGACATTCGCCGGATTTTTTCGATCGAAAATTACGCGGATGAACATCCCGAAGAGTATTACAAAGCCTTGAAAGAGAGTGATCGCCAGCGGGAGGTCACCCCTTTTCTGGAGTTCTGGGCTGCGGCTTTAGCCAATGAGCTTACGAAGTTGAAAGAAAAGATTCTGATGGTGAGTTTAGATAAAAAACTGCGAGAAAGAGCGGGGCAGACATTCCTCAATCCTCGACAATGGGAAGCGCTCCGATATCTTCATCAAAATTCATCCCTATCTCGCATCGATTTTCAGAACATGACCAAAACCCCGGAACGGACCGCTCGCCGAGATCTTGAAGAGCTGGTAAAAGTGAAGGTGGTGACCCGCCAAGGAAAGGGGAAGGCGACCCGTTATCTTCTCCCAAGCCCTAGGAGCCTGTCGGAGTAATGCTCCGGCTGCAAATTTCACTGGCATCTGTCTGACGGCGTCAGATTTCGCAAAACATCCTCAACGTAGCTACAGCTACGTTTCCGGTTGTTTTGCTCATCTTCCTTGTCAGACAGCGCCATTGAAATTTTCGCTTTCGTCGATTACTCCGACAGGCTCCTAGGCCCTAATCCCCTGGCCGGTAACTGGCCGGATTGTGGCCGGAAAGAGATCCCGTGCCCATAGGAAGCCGGATTGTAAAAGTCGTTCCTTGACCCCATTGACTTTTGACAGAAACTGCCCCGCCGTGATGATGGATGACTTCCTTTACAATGGCTAATCCAAGGCCTGTCCCCCCTTCTACGGCGTCCGCTTTGGCCGAATAAAAAGGCTCGAAAATCCTCTCCAAATCTCCCTCGGGAATCCCCCGTCCCGTGTCCTGAATCTTAACGCACACCTCTTCCTTTTCCTTCCCCGTTTCTACAGTAATCTTCCCCTCTCCACGGATCGCTTCAATGGCATTGGTGAAAAGATTGACAAAACATTGTTGAAGCAGGTTTGCGTCTCCGACAATAGGGGGCAACTTGGAGAATCTCCTCTCCACTTGAATCCTCTGTTCCGCTTGAGCGCTCTCCAAGGCATATTCCAATGCAGAGACAATCACCCCATCCAATGGGACTCGTTCCAAAGAGAGCTTGTGCGCCCGGCTGTAAATTAACAATCGCTTCACAAAATTCTTGATCCGTTCAATCTGTTTAAAAATTCTTTCCAACACCACGGAGGTCGAGGGATTGGAGGGAAGCGTGTGAAGTTGATTTTGAATGATGGAAAGGGGATTGCGAATCTCATGAGCGACATCAGCCGATAAGCGTCCTAATTCCGCCATTTTTTCTTCTTGAATCATTTTCTGTTGAAATTGATTTAACAACTTGTTCTGCAACCTAAGAATATCAAGAATCATATTCGCCATGAGGGCCCCAAAATTAAAAAAGAAGAACATTAAGATGGTCACTAAGATAATAAACTTCGAGTCAATGTGAGTCGTGCTGAGAAGGAAGTGATGTCGTTGGATGACACCCCATTGCGCCAACCAAAAAGAGAGAGAAGCCACAATCCAAGAAAAGTTGGCAATAAAAAATGGCCAACGACGAGAAAAGATTCCAGAAAACTGGATTAAAACAAGATAAACCATGACAAGACCGATTGCCTCAATCCCTCCAAAAAAATGCATCGTAAGGGTGTGAAGAATGACGGATTCAGAAAGTAAATAAAAAGCAAGCTTGCGATAAAAAGTTTTAAACCTTGCCAGATAGGCTTGAGGGATCGCCATAAAGATCGAATAAAACTGCACCGCCAAATTAGGATAAAGAGGGAGAGATTCATAAAAGAAGTGAAGAATCACAATCATCCCTAAGATGACCGTAGAGTAAGCCGATCGAATCCATATCCCTTTCCTAAGAAAGGAGCTCATGAAATCGGCATCTAAAATCTCATCGGAGAAACTTTCATTTTCTACAGGCTTGTCCATAAGGAGATGGCGTTAAGAAGGAATGGCCGGGGACGGAATCGAACCGCCCACGCAGGGATTTTCAGTCCCTCGCTCTACCTACTGAGCTACCCGGCCAAAGGTAGGTTTAGGATATAGCAAGTCCTCATCGACCGTCAATCCATGAGAACCGTTTGGATTGGCTAATCGTCCCCCGGGCACTTCGTGATTTCAGATCCGATGAAGAATGCCAATGGACTCACGTAAAGCGCAGCGATCGCGTCCAGATCGAATCCACCTTGCCCCGGACCCATCACATGATCCCCCGCATCCTCAATCAGATCCCCATCCGCATCCGCAGTCTTCTGAAAGCCTGGATCGGTGATTCGAAGATAGCGGGCCCAGGAAAGGCCGATGGAAGCGAGATCAAAAGAATCCCCTCCGGAAACCGACGGATCAAAAGGATTAGGGTCGCCGCTCTCATCCGCGTAAACCGGTTGAACTCCAGCAAACCCTTGATAACGCGCAGGATTAGTAATTGAAAGAGTTGGATCCAGATCGAATGGGAAAGCACACCAAATCACTCCATCCTGGCTCACGGAAACAATCCCAGCTTCAACAAAGATGGAGTCCGGATTTCCACCTGCAAAGAACGGATTTTCAAAGACTGTGAAATCGATTCCCTCTTTGTCCACGATCACCTGATCGCCAAAATCCAACACAATCTCCCCTTCATCCCCCAAGGAAAGAACGTCCGTGGAGCCCGCTCCATCGCCCCCTCCTTGCGGGGATCCTAAGACAATTTCAGGGAATTCATCGCTACCAAAACCTGCGTTGCTCCCTGGCACAAACGAAACGACCCCTACAGCAAACGATTGCGTGATAGGAATCTCTCGCGGTTCCTCTTCTGGATCCTCTTCTGGATCTGCCTCTTCTGGATCTTCCCCTTCGTTCCCGTTTCGTGGTGGAACCGATGGAGAAAAATTGACGACCGAAATAGAGTCGATCACATCTTTTACATCAGAAACAGAGACCTCCCCCTCCCCTGGGGAGTCCAAAATATCCTCTCTATTGAGAAGATCGGGAATGCCTTCCGGAACAGCAGCGACCTTCGGGTTGTCCGTTTCCGCAGGAGCCGCCGGAGTCGCTGCTGGATCTTCGGCTACTTGAGGAGGAGGATCCTCATCCCCACATCCAAAGAGGAAGGTCGCTACCAAAAGAACCATTAAATAATGATGTCGTCGAATCATCAATAGCCTCCTTTCTTATGCAAACATTGAGTCAAAAGTTCGAGCCCCTCAACAAGTCTCGGGCCCGGTCGCTCTAAAAGATCGATAGGGATGAAACAGACTCCCCCTTTTTGAACGGCCGAGAGCCTCCGCCACCGTTTGGAAGAAAGATTAGGGCGTTCCTCATCGGCAAAAACAAGAACCTCTGGATCGGCCAAAAGGAGGGCCTCCCAACTATAGCGGGGGTATCGAATGGGAGAATTCCCCGCCACATTGAATCCCCCCGCAACCATTACCAAAGAGCCAAAAACCGTTTCATCGTTGATGGTGATCAACGGATCTTTTGCTAAAATTAAAAAGGCCCTCACTCGATCTTTTCCTTGCGCCGATTTTTCGACCTCCTGGATTCGCTGCTCCAGAGTTTGAACCCGCTGGGAGGCTTGGATGGGCGTTCCCAAGAGATCGCCCAATCTTCGAATCGTCGAGAGGACGTCCCATAAACTTCGAGGATTGATAACAAAAACAGGGATCCGGACCTGTTGGAGCTTACCGATCATCTCCGGTGGGTTCCCGTCGGCGGTTGCAATCACAAGATCCGGCTCCAAATGGACAACGGCATCCAGATTAGGGTTGATAAAACCGCCGATCTTCGGTTTTCTTCTCGCTGCTTCGGGATAATCACAGTAGTCGGTGACCCCCACGACCTTTTCTCCAACCCCCAAAGCAAAAAGGATCTCCGTGATGTTCGGAGCCATTGAGACAATCCGCTCGATCTTTGAAGGGACCGCAACATCGCGTCCCATCTCGTCCGTGATCCCCCAGAGCAGAGACGGAATCACAAAGATGACAACATTACAAAGAAAATTTTTTTAAACATTCACATTTTTATCCTTCATTTCTCTAACCCCTCCTAACCTCACCTTATCATAAGGGGAGGGATTTCTGATT
>JACQOV010000057.1 GCA_016202395.1 Deltaproteobacteria bacterium | reverse complement strand
TTGCCAACTTTATTTACACTTTAGAGTGGCTTTTTATGACCGTTTTGTGAGGTTTTTCTTTTAAGAACAAGACCCTGGAGCCTTGTGCATAAAACTTCACACCTCTCCGTTAAGGGATCTCCACGTTTACGAACGGTTTCAAAACGATCGGCGGACGGCCTCGGCCCAGCGGCGCAAAGCCAGGAATGTCTGTTCAAGATTTCCTCCGCGGCCACCCTGTTTCTTTAGGAACCCAATTTTCTTAGCAACTCCCTGGTTCAATCTTCCAAGGCCGATTGGCAGAGATCGTAGACAGAGGAGGCTCCATCGAGCGCTTTTTGCGCATCCTCTTGATTGTAAAAATCGGAGGGGGTTAAATCCTCGGTTCCGTAAAAGGCCAATTCGCGATCGCGTCTCAGACTTTTCGAGATCTTCGCTAAATGGTCGACCTGGGGTTGAATGACCTGGGGGAGTCTGCTTTTTTGATCTTGAAGGATGGCGCTGACATCGTGAATGCGAGGCACCTCGATATTCGAAGCTCGAAGAAGGGCCTTCAAACAAAGCTCCACAACCTCTTGGGATTCGCGCACCACATCGGCAAAGCTGTTCTTTTGAAAAAGTAGCCGGACCGCCTCCAGTCGATGCCCAGCTCGGTTGATATAATCGGTAACAAGATCAGTGTTTTTCATGGTTGCTCCTCACCCAGTAAGGGTGTCCATTCGTCCAGAAACGTTGAATTTTGCTTGAAGCGATGACCTCTCGCAGTTGGTCGAGTTTTTTTGAAACGATGCGATCCTTTTCCCAAAATATTTCAGAATGAAGGGCCACTTCATACCATATCCCATTGGAGCGCATCTCATCTTTTGGAAGATGGACGAAGTGGGGGTTGATTTCAAAAGGGACCTCCGAGGCCATCAGGCTATCCCACCAGTGGTAGTGTCGACGTTCAATCTTGATCTCGTCTGACAATATCACCAATAGATCTAAATCGGAAGTAGAAGTTGCATCTCCTCGGATGCGAGAGCCGAAGAGAACGACGCCGATCAGGTCTTCATTAAACTGCTTCCTTAATGCATCCACCCACGGTTGGAGCAGAGGGGCCCATCGAGATTCATTCCTTGGGATTTGGGACGTCCCCTCCAGACCTTCTTGAAGCAGAGTGGCACAGAGACGGTTCAATGAAACCTGATCTCTCTGGGCCTTCCCCTTCAAGCTCTCATGGAGTTGAGGATCTATCCTTACGACGAATTTACCCGAAAAAGCCATATGATATTATAGTATCATATTTTAAAAACTTGTTCAAACCTAATGAACTCTCTCTAATTGACATAATTATTACAATCATTATAATTGATGTAGAAAGAAGGAGGCAGTTCATGGTAAAGGCGCTCACAGCACTGGAAGTCCGAGGGCATCTCGGTGAGATTCTCGAGGAAGTCTTCTATAAAGGGAAAGAGTACATCATCAAAAGGGGGAAGAAATCGATGGCGGTTCTAATGCCGGTTGAGGAGTTTGAAAACTATCGGAAGCAGAGGGAGAAAGATATGGGGATCTTCGACCAGATTCGGTCGAAGAATCGATCCTACTCCGAGGAGGAGGTAGCGGCAGATGTCGAGGAAGCCTTGAAAGCGGTCCGTAAACAGTGATTCGGGTTGTTGTCGACACCAATGTCCTGATTAGCGGTACTATCCACTCCAAAGGGTTCTCCTACAAGATTGCCAAGATGTGGGAGGGAGGAGAGTTGATTCTGGTAACTTCTCTTGCGATGTTGGAAGAAGCGGAGAGGGTTTTTAATTATCCCAGGATCAAAAAGAAATATCACTTCAATTCAAGCCAGATGGAAAAGGTTTTCTCAAACCTCGCTAAGTATTCTGTGGTGGTGAGAGATCTTCCATCATTGAGTGTGATTGAACGGGATCCTGAGGATAACATAGTCATCTCGACTGCCATTGCTGGGAAAGCCGATTACATCGTTACAGGCGATGGCGATCTCTTAGATTTAGGATCGCACCAAGGCATCGAAATAGTCACTCCGAGACGGCTCTGTGAAATCATAAAACAGGAGTAATGAAGAAGCCCTTGACCCCGATATCGACGGAATGGATGCTTCCACTGAGAGGGGTTGGCCCCAATACTTCTATCGTGCCTCATAATTCAAGTAATTGACAAAAGAGTCAGTTATTTGACATATGAGGGTTATGACAAACCGATCTTTAGAAATACGAGAGTTTTTTCATCGATCGCCACGGGTGGAGAGATTTTCCTGTTCCGATTTCAAGGAACAGGTTTTGCCATTTTTGCCGGAAGAGATGATCCGATGGTACGAGGATCCTCAACCCTTTGAAAAGTTAAAGGAAAAGGTTCAAGAAAGGCTGACGTTTCACTTTATAGCGCTTTAGCGGATCAGGGTGTGATCGAGGAAGTTCCAGCAGTCCTCTATGCTGTTTCAGCAAAGGGACATCAACGTTACCAAACTCCCCTGGGAGCTTTTCACTTTCACCATCTGCCAGAGCGTCTGATATGGGGCTATGAGATGAAGAGAATCGGGTTAGGATCTTACCCTATCGCGGAGCCTGAGAAAGCATTCTTGGATTTGGTGTACCTCGCATTAGTTCCGAGATCACCACTTCGGTTCCCTCCCAAAAGAGGGAGGCGCTGGCGACTCGACCGAAAAAAGCTAAAAGCTTACGCCAGGCGATTTCAATTCCCTCCCTTAATCGATTACCTTCACAGAAACTTCGTGTGCTAGTCAACAAACGGCCTGACCCCTTGCCTTTGTTACTTTGGAGAATTTTGTTTTTGAGAGATTCAATTTTGGATGGGCAGCAAGCGCTTACGAATGCGATACTGTTCAATGACAACAATCGAGCGGATCAATTCAGGCTCCGGAATCTTTTGGAAGAGTCTTTGAAGACCCTCCCGACACTCTTGTTCGCTCCTATGGATATGGGTAAAGATTATTTGATGAAAATATCCATGTCGTCTTGTCTGAGAATGTGGCGTTGTCGACGATCGCCTTTCCTTGATTTGGATCATTTACTATTGTATTTCCTACAACTGTGAGATGTTTCAACACACTCTCTGCAGAATCCGGCTCAATCCCGACCCCACTTTCATTATTATGGGTGATGGTATTTCCACTGATTGTTATGTTTTCATTGGAAAAATTTTTATCAAATAGTATCTTGACTCCGCTACTGGCACTTCCATCGATTGTGTTGCCACTCAAAGTCACGTTTTCAACGCCGTCAAGGCTGATCCCGTGACCATACGAGTTTCGGATAGAACATCCTGTTATAGTGATGGTCTCGGAGCGAACAAGAGGAGCACTTCCTCCTGTGATTGCAGTGATATGAATAGCGCCTGTAGTATTTCCCACTTTGTTGGTATTTATAGTTGTACAGTTGCTGAGCGATATGCCTAGCCCATGGATATTGAAAGCTGCGTGGTTTGTTTCAAAGACCGATATATTACTCAGAGAGATATTGCGAGGTTCGGGTTTTCCATCGCCGGGAGTTTCTTTTGCTATTAGGCCAATTCCATATTCAGTGTAGGTAATCGTTCCATTGGAAATCGCAATTTCCTTAACACTAGCTTCCCCATCCGGTTCAATGTCAATGCCGACCCCAGGATCAGCCGAGTAGCCATTGTTATCAATCACGAAGTTAGAAATGGCCACCCCACTTGGGTTGGTGAGAGAGATGCCGTTACGGCTAAACCCTCGGATGATGACATCGTTGATAGTTACATGATAAATGGCATACTCATTATCTTTTCCAGAGATAGTGATCCCATCCCCAAAGGAACTATCATTTCCATAAGCCGCTACGCTAGGTATATCTTCAATCCACACTGTGTCAATGATGACATGATCTGCACCTCCAAGATGGATCCCATTTATTTCAGCATCAATACCACTGTCCTCATATTTAGACCTGTTCCCATCAAGTGCCAGGTTTTTAATGCTTATTCTACTTTTATTTTCTTTATTTTCACCCCATATCGTCAGTAGGCCACCCTTGAATAAACTGATACCATCCGCTTTAATTCTGCTGCAAGGTCCATTCCCTTGAATTTGCTGATCTGAGCGGATCGTAAGGGGTTCTGAAATTATGTAGGTTCCACAAGGGAGCTCAACCGATTGACTTGCATTCAATGCGCTTTTGATAGCAGAGGTATCGTCATGTTCTCCATCTCCTACGGCACCAAACCACTGAGGATACACCGATCCCATGAGAGGATGCCATTTGTCCCCTTGGTCGATCCATAAGCCACGCACCTCGTCTGTGACTCGAGCTAAACGGCCTGGGACCCCAGCAGGTGGCAAAGTGGCTTTGGTATAGGCCCCAAATCTCAGCGGGCCAGAGACATCCAGAATCGTTGCTGGATTTTCCGTTCCAATTCCAACATAGCCTAAGCTATCGATTTTTAGGCGATTCGCGTTATTGGTTCGGAGGTTGATATTATCTGTAGCTTCGAGGGAGAATTGCCCTTCGGCAGTTCCTGTCATGTAGACAGTAGCCAGGTCTTGGGTAGGACGAAACTGGATACCAGGATCTGCCCCATGGTTTTCAATAACGAGCCCATAGGGGGCAGAAGGTCCCTCATCCTTTACGATGTGGAGCTTATCAACGGGGTAGCTGGTTCCAATACCAACATGGCCTTGGTTGTCGATAAGAAATCGTCTGACGTTGTCATTCATTGCATCCAGGATCGCGAAATCTCCTTGTGCACTAGCAGAGACAGCCAATTTCCACTTGGCTGGATAGTTTGTGTCGGTTCTTTCGAGGATAAGGAGATCCCCCGCAGCTTCATTGGCCAGATGGAGGTTTCCCGTTGGTGCTGTTGTGCCGATCCCAACATTGCCTGTAATGTAAATGTCACCATTAATGACGTCGTCACCATTGAGGCTGACGTAATTTTGATCAGCTTCGGTTTGAGTGAGGTAGGGAATGGGTTGTCCCGTTACTGGATCCGTTGTAAAAAATAAGCTGCCATTGATACCAAGATCTCCCCGAATGATCCCTCCGGAAGTCGTTAAAACCTCGGCATCACCCGATGTTATAATTCCACTGGAAACAACCGATTGAGCCGAAATGGTTCCGCCCACGGTGAGATTCCCATCCAAGGTGTCACCCGTCACGTTAACATACAACTCATCGGCACTTGTTTGATTCAGAAGCTCAGTTCCTTGGGAGTAAACCTTCCCTTGGGTATGCACATCCCCGGCAACATCTAAAATCCCCACCTCGGGAATTTTGCCGATCCCAACCGATGGAGTTGTCAAATTTGTGTAGATTAAATTCGACGGCATCTTGATATCGTCGGATGGATTTGGCGTGAACGCAATGTCTTTCGTCAGTTGATAGAGTACGACCCCATCGATGTAGGCTCCCTCGGATGAAGGAGGATCATTTTCAATTCTTACGATTAACTGTGTGGCTTCAGGATCGACGACTATTTTAACAGTCACGAACTCCCACTCGTCTAATCCACTATTCCAGATGGAAGCCTTCTCAGGATCGGATACGCCATCTTCTAGGCTGACCTTCACTCGGCCTGCTTCAGTGGATTTCACCCAGGCACCCAATGCAACTTTTTCACCTTTTAGCACATTAAAATTTTCAACGACTTGAGATAGGGAGAAGAAACCGGGTGCATAGACTGAGAAGATCCCATCCTTGTTGTCTTCTTGCGTTTGAGAAACCAAGCCTTCAGAGACCTCCCATCCGTCCGGAGTAAGATTGATGGGGTCCAGAGAGGCGCTTTCAAAGGAACCATTCCGAATCCAGTTGTAAGGGGTTGGGACAGCTCTTTGTAATGGAATGATCTCAATGTCCGAAGGGATCGGTTTTAACCCTTCGAAACCGTACAGTCCCTGTATCCCAGCGGTTATCAAAAGTATAAATATGACCTTGAACTTTTTACTCATGGGCTCCTCCCTTATTGTCTGGATCCATATAATGATGTTCAACTGCAAAGTACATGCAAATTTTATGCCAAGATTTTTTCTTGGGGGTTGGAAAGGCATAAGTATCTTAAATTGTTGACGAAATTCAAGAAGGTTTGAGTGAGGCAATCGTTTCAGGATTGCCAACTTTATTTACACTTTAGAGTGGCTTTTTATGACCGTTTTGTGAGGTTTTTCTTTTAAGAACAAGACCCTGGAGCTTTGTGCATAAAACTTTACACCTCTCCGTTAAGGGATCTCCACGTTTGCGAACGGTTTCAAAACGAACGGCGGACAGCCTCGGCCCAGCGGCGCAAAGCCAGCTCGCGGTCTTGTTCTTTGATCTTTGGATGGAAACGCTTGTCGGTTTTCCACGTGGCTCGGATCTCGTCCATTTTTTTCCAGATCCCGACAGCGAGGCCTGCCAAGAAAGCGGCCCCAAGGGAGGTGGTCTCTGTAATCTGAGGTCTCACGATCTCGGTATTCATGGCATCGGCCTGGAATTGCATGAGAAGATCGTTCGAACAGGCGCCCCCGTCCACTTTTAATAAAGTCAGCCTCTCTCCAATATCCTCTTCCATCGCTTTGGCGAGGTCGTTATTCTGGAATGCAATCCCTTCCAAGGCCGCTCGGGCGATATGAGCTTTGGTTGTTCCTCGATCGAGCCCCCAAAGGAGGCCTCGAGCCTCATTTCTCCAATAGGGAGCCCCCAGCCCCGCCAGCGCTGGAACAATGATGAGACCTCCACTATTTGGGACCGAATTGGCTAAGGCCTCCACTTCAGAGGAGTGCTTGATGATCCCCAATCCGTCCCGAAGCCACTGCACCATCGCTCCGGCAATGAAAGCGGAACCTTCCAAGACATAGGTGGTTTTGTTTCGGATCTTCCATCCAACGCTTGTGAGCAATCGATGTTGTGAAGGGACGATCCGATCCCCCGTGTTGATCAATAAAAAAGAGCCGGTGCCGAACGTGAGCTTAGCAGATCCAATCTCAAAACAGGCCTGGCCAAAAAGCGCCGCCTGTTGGTCCCCCGCAATCCCCGCGATGGGAATCCCAGCAGGGAGGCCGCTACTTTTGGCAGTGGTGCCGTAGACTTCGGAAGAAGAGCGCACCTCCGGCAGCATCTCGCGTGGGATCGAGAGAATTTTTAGAAGCTCGGCATCCCAATTCAGTGTGTTGAGATTTAAGAGAAGGGTGCGCGAGGCGTTTGAAACATCGGTGACGTGGATCTCTCCCCCCGTCAGTTTGTAGACGAGCCAGCTATCGATCGTTCCGAAAACGATCTCTCCGGTTTGCGCCTTTTCACGAAGCCCCTTCACATGCTGCAAAAGCCAGGCGACTTTGGTGCCAGAGAAATAAGGGTTGAGAATTAACCCCGTTTTCTTTTGGAATATCTCTTCGACCCCTTCTTCTTTGAGTTTTTTGCAGATGTCCGCAGACCGTCGGTCTTGCCAGACGATGGCTCGATAAACCGGTTTCCCTGTTTTTTTATTCCAGAGAACGGAGGTTTCTCGTTGGTTGGTAATTCCGATAGCAGCGATGTCCGCAGCAGTGGCTTTTGCCGCGCGAAGGGCTCGTGCCAAGGTTTTCTGGCAGGTCTGCCAAATCTCCTCAGGCTCATGCTCTACCCAGCCCGGTTTGGGGTAATGTTGTGTGAATTCCTGACTTGCCGTGCCCCGAATTCGGAGTTGTCTGTCAAGAACAACCGCTTTTGTTCCGGTGGTTCCCTGGTCGATAGCGACAACGTAATGAGTCATAATTACCTCCGTGCCGATTCGAAAAAAGTGGTCATTTCTTGGATCACTTGATCCTTTTCACAATCCGCCGAAATCACATGATAAGACTTTTTTAATAGGACTAACCGTTTTACCTCAGATCGAACTTTTTCGTAAATCTCATGGGCCGAGGCGACGGGCGCGGTGTGGTCCTTTTCAGAGTGGATCACGAGCAAAGGGACTGTCACTTTTTCAAGTTGCGCGCGAACCTGATGCATCAGATCTAGAAAAGCAAAAAGGGCTTGGAAGGAGATTTTCTCCGGCCCACTCCAAGGAAATTCTGACAAGATATCCCGGTTCTCTTTGGTATAGCTCAAGCGTCCTGTGAAGGGGACCCGACGAAGCCACGGGATAAGATAGCGCGCCCTCCAATCACTCACACGGGTGGGGGCAGCCAGAGAAGCCACCCCACGAACCTTTTCTCGATGTTGAATCGAGAGGAGGAGGGAGAGGAGTCCTCCCATCGATAGACCCACCAAAAAAATCGGCTCTTGAGTTTGATAATACTGTTTCGTCAAAGCAGCCTCGCAGGTCTCTACCCAATCTTCCCAAGAGATCTTAGGTTGTTGGAGCCGATCGGCTCCATGTCCAGGGAGCAAGATCCCCTCCACCGTGTACCCTTTTTCGAAAAGCCCTTGACCGACAGGGTACATCTCCCCTGGGGATCCTGTAAAACCATGGATCAGAAGAGCGGCAGCTCCCCCTTTCGGATTTTTCAAAAGGAACGGTTCGTCGTTATAAGGTTTCACCGAAAAAACTTTTTGTTTTAGGGAGTTAAGCCCCTTCGTTCATACCACAGTTCAGAGGGGAGATCAAGGCATCTTTGCTTTTTTGAGAGATTTTCCGATGAAATATTGCTCGGAAGAGCCACCTCGGGAGGCCTCCAGCTTGATGCGATTGGCTTTTTCGAACCGGTTTTCTAGAGCTTTTATCAGAGGGACAAGCTCATTGAAGCTGAAAAATTTGAGGACAAAGTCCCCTTCAGCGCGAAGAACTTTTTGGGTAATCTCAATCACCTTTTGTGTCAATTCAAGGGCCATTTGAGCGTCGGTTACCGAGATTCCTGTCAATTTTGGCGCAGCATCACAGAGAACGAGATCGAACTCTCCAAATCGGTCAAGAATCTCTTGCGTCAAAGATGCGTCATAAAGATCTCTTTGTAGGAATTCCCATCGAGGGTGAGAAAAGTTTTGGAGGGGAGCCAAATCGATGCCCACCACTTTCCCTGCCTTTTCCATCTTTTGGCCAACCTGTTGGAGAGCCACCTGGCTCCATCCCCCAGGCCAGCAGCCGAGATCCAAAACCTTCTGCCCCGGTTTAAAAAGAGGGTACCGCTGGTTGAGCTCCAAAAGTTTATAGGCCGCCCTTGAAAGATACCCCTCCTTCTTCGCCTTTTGATACCACCGGTCTTTTCGAATGTAGCGCGCCATTATCTTTCTGGGAAGCTTCTCTCTATTTCTCTTAACAATGAGGATTTAAAGTCTTTCAAAAGCAAACGATGACTCGCGGGCAGAAATTGTTTTAGCTCACTTCGCAGATCTAAGCGTTCTTTTGAGACCTTCGCCAAAAGTTTCGATTGGAGGGTTTTGTCTTCACGGAAGACTTCTTTAAATGCCATTCGGCTCCTGAGTATAAAATAGAGGTCAAAAAAATCCCTCGGCTTGCCACGGGTAAGGCATGCGAGGATCTTTTCATGAACGACGATCTTTTCATCCAAATGGACAATGGTGTAAGGGGGGAGCAGCTCAGGCTGAACAATGGAGGTCATTACTCCGCAAACCCGTTTTTCACGCAGCGAAATCTCAATTTGAAGAGCGCTTTTGTAACCATTCCCTGCAAAATGAAAAATTCCGAGGTGGCCACCTGTAGTTTTTTTGGACTCCTCTATATCCACCTGAAAAGCTTCCCTTTCAATTTTATCCAAGGTTGATTCTATAATAGATTCAATTTGGGATGTGGAAATTTTATATCCCGTAAAATCGAGATCTTCTGAGAAACGAGGGGATTGCCAGATCAGCCGTAAAGCGGTCCCTCCTTTAAAGAGAAGTTTTTCAGAGTTTTTTTGCTGATATAAATAAGATAAAAAGAGATTTTGGAAAAACTCGCGTACGACGTTTTCCACAGTCGTCATCCGGTGATCTGCAAGCCGTTGAAATTGTTTTATTTCGATCATAACAGATCCTTAATTCGTTTATTAAGACTTTCCCTCTCAAAGTAAGAAGCATATTGAAGCACTAATTTTTTATTTATTTTTCGAAGAGCCAGCCTATCATTCCAAGCCTTTAATTTTAGATCGACGAAATAGAGATAATCCACCAAGGCTTTCTCTGGCCCCGCAACAAGGATGGTAGCCCCGTCTTTTCCTTCGCAACTGTACCCTCGATAGGCCATGGACTTAATTTTGGAATACTCAAAAAGCATGCCCCGCGCCACAAAGGACCGAGTGATTCTTGTGGTGGCTGATGTGATAGTGTATACCACCTCTGGGATCATGTGATGGTGTGCCAAAGCATATTCAAAAGAAACGTAGGAGGGTTGGTAGAGTCGATTTGCAATTTCGAATTCATTAGGGAAGTTCATTCGAAGCGTGTAAAGACCATTGCGAAGCTTCACGAAGAGATCTTTTTGGTGGTCCTTAATAAACTCCTGAGTTGCCCTTAAAGAAACTGAAAAGATGCGGCGAAATTCTTCAGGTGAAAAGATGCGAACTTGCCTTTGTTGCAGCCTGTCTAGCACATCCAGTGGTTTCAGTTTTTTCTCCATATAGCGCTAAAAATGAAACAATATAGTACACCTCATTTAAAACAGGAGTCAAGTCTGTTACGACAAATTAGCAATATTGCTGATTTGCTGAAATTGAATACTTGAACCTGACCCCCGGTTCTAGAACCAATATTGGTTTCAGTATTGCTAATAGATTAGGTGGTTTTTCTTCACACTTTCAAAGGGTTGGTGCCCCTTCTTGGGGTTTTGGGAGGAGCTGTGCTAGAATACCCCGTTGTGATGGAGGTAGGGGAGTGAATCTTAAATTGGCGACGGTGATCTTGGCTGCCGGGAAGGGAACCCGGATGCGATCTGAGATCCCGAAGGTCTTGCATCGTTTAGGTGGAATTCCCCTTCTTGCTTATCCCCTGGAGCTGGCCCGAGGAGTCGGTTCATCGCAGACGATTGTTGTAGTGGGGCATGGGGCTGAAGAGGTCGAGAAACAGTTGAGCGCTCCGGATCTCCCTTTTGTGATTCAAGAAAAGCAGAACGGGACGGCCGATGCCGTGAAGGTGGCCTTGAAAACCGTCGATCGTGCCATGACCCATCTTCTGGTTTTGTGTGGAGATGCCCCTCTCCTTCGTGAGCAGACTCTCAAAAAATTGGTCCAGAAGCATCAAAAATCTCGAGCGGTTTTAACGGTGTTAACGGCGAAGGTGTCCAATCCCCAGGGTTACGGGCGGATCGTTCGGGACAACGATCGAACCCTCCTTAAAGTCGTGGAGGAGCTAGAGGCCACACCTATTGAAAAGAAGATTGGCGAGGTCAATAGCGGCGTGATCTGTTTTCAGACCTCCTTCTTGCGAAAATTTTTGCCTAAGGTCCAACGGAGCTCCACGAAAAAGGAGTACTATCTCACCGATCTCATTGCGATAGCGATTAAAAAAGGGCTCCAAGTCGAATCCACCTTGGGGGATGAAGAGGAGATTTTAGGAATCAACGATCGCGTTGATTTGGCCAGGGCCGATGCGATCTTAAATCAGAGGATCGTGGAACAATGGATGCGATCGGGGGTGACGATTTGGGATCCTCCGTCGGTTCGAATCGATCGAACGGTGACCCTGGAACCCGATGTGATAGTTCATCCGGGGACTCATCTTTTGGGAACGACTCAAATTCACTCGGGGTCTGAGATTGGGCCCTATGCTTGGATTTCCGATTCCTTTGTGGGGAGGTTCGCTCGCATCTATCCTTTTTCGGTCATCGAAAAATCGGAGATTCAAGAGGGGGTTCGAGTGGGGCCTTCCGCTCATCTTCGAGAGGGGGCCATTTTGGAAGAGGGAGTTCGCGTGGGGAATTTTGTGGAGATTAAAAAATCGCGTTTGGGCAAAGGGACCAAGGCGGCTCATCTCAGCTATCTTGGAAATGCGGAGATTGGCGCGAAGGTCAACGTGGGGTGTGGCACTATCACCTGCAACTATGATGGCGCTCAGAAACATCCCACAGTCGTCGAAGAGGGGGCTTTTATTGGGAGTGACACCCAATTGGTGGCTCCAGTTCGTGTAGGGCGAAACGCTTACATCGGATCGGGATCGACGATTACGAAAGATGTTCCGGCGGGGGCGCTGGCTGTCGCTCGCGGGGAACAGAAGATTATCGAAGGTTGGTCTGAACGCCGTCGTAATAAACTTTTAAACGGTAGGGGGGAATAGGTTATGTGTGGGATTGTAGGGTACATCGGTCATCGCGAGGCCACCCCAGTCCTTCTCGATGGTTTGAAACGCCTCGAGTATCGAGGGTATGATTCTGCGGGAGTTGCGGTCATGAATGGGACTGGGGTGCAGTTGCGGCGCTGTGAGGGAAAACTTTCTAATCTGGAGGCAGCGCTAAAAAAGTCTCCGATCAACGGTAATTTGGGGTTAGGCCACACTCGGTGGGCCACCCATGGCCGCCCCTGTGAGACCAATGCGCATCCCCACATGGCCGGAGGGGTTGTCGTGGTTCATAACGGTATCATCGAGAATTACGAAGAGCTGCGGCGTTTTTTAGAGGAGCGACGCCACCATTTTGCCTCGGAAACCGACTCCGAGGTTCTCTCTCACTTGATTGAGGATTATGCGAATCAGGGAATCGATTTAAAAAATGCGGTTCGGAAGGCTTTAGGAAAGGTGGAGGGATCTTACGCCATCGGGGTCTTCTCAGAGAAGGATCCCACCCGTTTGATTGCGGCTCGCCGAGCCAGCCCCCTGGTGATTGGCTTGGGGCATGGGGAAAATTTAATCGCCTCGGATGTCCCCGCTCTCCTCAATCAGACTCGCGATGTTGTTTTCATGGAGGATGGAGAGATCGCAGAGATTATCCCCGGCAAAGTTAGCATTGAAACCCTGCGAGGCGAAAAACGGGAACGTTCTCCTCAGAAGATCACTTGGACTGCGGCCATGGCGGAAAAAGCAGGTTATCCTCATTTTATGTTGAAAGAGATTTGCGAGCAGCCCGAGGCCATTATTGATACTTTACGCGGAAGGATATCCCCAGAAACGGGGGAGACCTTTCTCGAGGGGCTTAAAATAGACGAGGAGGAATGCCGAGCTTTGCAACGGATGACCCTCGTTGCTTGTGGAACTTCCTATTACGCAGGTCTCGTGGGCAAGTTTTGGTTTGAGGAGTTGGCTCAATTGCCGGTGGAGGTTGACCTCAGCTCGGAGTTTCGGTATCGGCCGCTCGTTTTTACCCCTAAAAGCCTTATTCTCGCTATCTCTCAGTCGGGTGAGACGGCGGACACTTTGGCGGCCGTTCAGGAGGGGAAACGTTTAGGGATTCGGTCGCTCGCCATTTGCAATGTGGTGGGTTCCACCCTTTCTCGGCATTGCGATCATGTGTTGTACACTCATGCGGGCCCTGAAATAGGGGTTGCCTCCACCAAAGCTTTTACCACCCAGATGGTCACACTGTTTTTATTGGCTTTGCATTTGGGGCAGCGCCGTGGAGTTTTGCCTTTGGAGCGATGTCGTGAGATCGTTAAGGAACTCTTTCAAATCCCCAAGCGCATTGAGGAGATCCTTCAGGAGAAAGAGAAGCTCAAAAGGCTCGCGCAACGTTATTACCATGCTCGTGATTTCCTCTATATTGCGCGGGGAGTGAATTACCCCATTGCTTTGGAAGGGGCTTTGAAACTCAAAGAGATCTCTTATATTCATGCGGAAGGATATCCCGCAGGGGAGTTGAAACATGGCCCCATTGCATTGGTGGATGAGAATGTCCCTGTGGTCATTTTGGTGAGCAAAGGAAAGATATTTTCGAAAGTCGTGGGGAACCTGGAGGAGGTGAAGGCGCGAGGAGGAAAGATTGTGGCGTTTGAGATTGGGACGGACAGCGGAGTTCAAGATAAAGCCAGTGATTGGATTGGGCTTCCTTCCATCGATGATCTTTTGTCCCCTTTTATGTTTATTGTTCCTCTGCAGCTTCTTGCCTATTATATCGCGGTGCTTAAAGGCACCGACGTGGATCAGCCTCGTAATCTCGCCAAAAGCGTGACTGTTGAATGAGATAAGCGCAATCCATGTGGACTCAGAATTTAAACCCGGAGCAGTTAGAGGCCGTGCAGCGCACTGAGGGGCCGCTCCTTGTTTTAGCGGGAGCCGGGAGTGGGAAAACTCGGGTGATTACCCATCGCATGGCTTGTCTCATCCAAGAAAAAGGGGCCTCTCCCGGTTCTATTTTGGCTGTCACTTTTACCAATAAAGCGGCGGGGGAGATGAAACGGAGAGTTTCCGATCTGGTGGGGTATCGAGGCCAAGAAGTGTGGGTTTCCACTTTTCATTCGGCGGGGGCTAAAATTTTACGGAGCCATGCGAAGCTTTTGGGGAGAACCCCTGCCTTTTCTATCTATGATGAAGCGGATCAAAACAGGCTCCTCACGCGGTGTGTGGAAGGGTGCGGGTACGATACCTCTGATTTTCCACTTCCGAATCTGAGGGCTCGCGTGGAGTATTCCAAGAATCGGTTGAAGGATCTCGGCGGCGGGAGTTGGGACGCGCGAAGTCAAGAGGTTCAAAAAATTCTCCAGCGCTACGAGGAGCAACTCCTTTTAAACAACGCCTTCGATTTTGGCGATTTGATTGTGGGCGTGGTGCGGCTCTTTAAAGAAAATCCAGAGGTGCTGCAACAGTACCAGCAGCGTTTCCAATATATTCTTGTCGATGAATTTCAGGACACCAACCCCGCTCAGTATCTCCTTTTAAGACAGTTTGCCGATTCTCATCGAAATCTCTGCGTGGTAGGGGATGATGATCAGTCGATCTATCGATGGCGTGGGGCGGACGTCTCCAACATCCTCCGTTTCGAAGAGGATTTTGAAGGGGCCCATCTTATCCGCTTAGAGCAGAATTATCGGTCGACCCAAAACATTCTAGGAGCCGCGAATGGCTTGATTGCAAAAAACACCAGCCGGAAGGGAAAAACACTTTGGACAAGCAAAGGGGTTGGATCTCCTGTGGAGATCTTCTCTTTTCGCGAGGACCGGATGGAAGCTCGGTGGGTTGCGGATCGGATCACCGATGGGCGCCAGAACCAAGGACAGAGTTACTCTGATATCGCTATTTTTTATCGCACCAACGCTCAATCTCGTCTCTTTGAGGAGGAATTGCGTCGTCAGAGGATCCCTTACACCCTTTTAGGAGGGATGGAGTTTTATGAAAGGGCTGAGGTTAAAGATATCATGGCCTATCTCTGTTGGATCGTGAATCCTGAAGATTCTTTGAGTTTGCGAAGGATCATTAATGTTCCCGCTCGAGGTTTGGGGAAGGGGGGACTTGCTATCTTGGAGGGGCTTGCGGCCGAGAAAGGGACCTCCCTTCATTCGGCGTTGCCCCTGGCCCTTTCGAATGGACTCCTTTCCAACAAAGCGGCCACCTCTGTTGCGGCATTTTTGAAAATGGGGGAGGAATGGCGCAGCAGTCTCTCCGCGATCTCCCCTTATGAATTAGTGAATAAAGTTCTTCTCGAGAGCGGTTATCTCAAGATGCTGGAGGAGGCTAACACCGAGGAATCGATGGCCCGAGTTGAAAACCTACAAGAGTTTTTGAACGCGGTGCAAGAGTTTCAAGAGGAGACGCAGTCGGCCTCTATCGCCGATTTTCTGCAGCAGTTAGCGCTCACCACCTCTCAAGATCGGAATCGAGAAGAGAGGGGGGTGTGGATGATGACGCTCCACATTGCCAAGGGGCTCGAGTTTGATGTGGTCTTCATGGTTGGGATGGAAGAGGGGCTTTTTCCTCACGTTCATTCCCTCGATGATTGGGAGGAGCTGGAAGAAGAGCGTCGACTTTGCTATGTTGGGATGACACGGGCTAGAGAACGCCTTGCTTTGAGCCATTGTTTATGGCGTCGCATCTATGGGCAAGAACGTCCGGCTCGAAGATCCCGTTTCCTTGCGGAGATTCCGGGTGAGTTTACGAGGAAAGGGGGATTGGCTCCGGCAGTTTTTGAGGAGCCAAAAAGGGAGATTGTTTCGGACGGTGAGGCCTGTGATTGGGAAATTGGCGTGAGGGTTCGTCATCCGTTGTATGGAGTGGGGGTGATTCGGGGAACCGAAGGGAAGAGTGAATCGTTGAAGGTTTCGATCCATTTCCCGCAGACAGGGATGAAAAAGTTTTTAGTCCGATACGCACAGCTCCAAAGAGCTTGAGAGGAGACGCTATGGCAACGCAAAAACCGAGTTCCGCAGAAGAGGAATATTTCACAAAAGAAGAGGATGAGAAACTTCAGATTTTAAGAGCCAGGCTCGATCACCAGCGAACTCAACAAGCCAAGGAACAAGGAAAAAATCTTCATTGGATGAAGTGCCCAAAGTGTGGAGGAGATCTCAAAGAAGTTTTGTTCCGAACTGTCAAAGTCGACACGTGCCAAAGTTGCCAAGGCGTTTGGCTCGACGAAGGAGAGCTGGAGATGCTTGCAGGATCGGGGCGCAATTTTATAAAGGATATTGTTTCGAGTTTTGGAGGTAAGTAGACACTTTTGCTGTCATTCCCGTGTAAACGGGAATCCAGGTCATCCCCGCGAAAGCGGGTGGAATCAACGTCATTCCCACGAAAGTGGGAATCCAGTAATCAAGAAGAACTGGATCCCCGCTTTCGCGGGGATGACGAGAGACGTTGGGTTTTCCTTTTATGATTACAAGAAAAGAGATTGAGCAGATTGCGATGTTGGCTCGTTTGGAGTTTAGCGACTCCGAAATGGGGCGCTTCACGGAGCAGTTTAACCGGATGGTTGAGTTTGTGGGAAAACTCCAAACGGTGGAGACACAAGGGGTAGAGCCGACTTCTCACGCGGTTCCTTTAAAAACTCCTTATCGAGAAGACAAAACAGGGCCCTGTTTGAATCCCCAAGAGGTGATGAACGTGGCTCCGGATGCGGTTCAGAACTTTTTCCGCGTCCCCAAGGTGATTGAGTAACTCCCATGACACTTCATGAACTCTCTCTAAATCAAGCCTCCGAGTTGCTTCAAAAACGGGAAGTGAGTTCCGTGGAACTGACTCAAGCAATTCTAGATCGGATTGAGAAAGTCGAGTCTAAAATCCATGCCTACATCACTTTGACGCGGGAATCCGCCATGGAAGAGGCTAGAGCGGCGGACCTTCGACTTCAAAAGGGGGATCGTGTCACGCCGCTGACCGGTGTCCCTATCGCGGTCAAGGATATCTTTTGCACCCGAGGGGTTCTTACAACCTGTGGTTCCAAGATTTTAGAGAATTTTAAACCTCCGTATGACGCCACCGTGGTAGCCCGTCTGAAAGAAGCCGGGAGCGTCACTCTTGGGAAAACGAATATGGATGAGTTTGCGATGGGCTCTTCCAACGAAACCTCACACTACGGAATTGTTCACAATCCGTGGGATTTGGAGAAGATTCCGGGAGGATCCAGTGGGGGTTCTGCTGCGGCTGTGGCTGCGGGGCAATGTTTTGGAGCTTTAGGAACCGACACCGGGGGCTCGATTCGCCAACCGGCCTCTTTATGCGGAATTGTGGGGATCAAACCCACTTATGGGCGGGTGAGCCGTTACGGAATGATCGCGTTTGCCTCTTCTCTCGATCAAGGAGGGCCGCTGGGCCGAGAGGTTCAAGACTGCGCTTTGATGTTGCAGGTGATGGTGGGGCACGATCCCAAAGATTCTACCTCGGTTCCCATGCCGGTTCCGAATTATTTGGAGCATATCCAAAAAGGGGTGAAGTCGCTTCGTGTGGGGGTTCCTCAAGAGTACTTTGTGGAAGGGATCAATCCCGAGGTAGAGAAGGCGGTGCGAAAAGCCATTCAAACGTTGAAAGAACTGGGTGCGGAGATTATCGAGGTGAGCCTGCCTCACACGAGCTACGCCACAGCCGTTTACTACATCATTGCTCCGTCCGAGGCCAGCTCGAACCTGGCTCGTTACGATGGGGTGGAGTACGGGTTTCGCTCTTCGGGGGCCAAGAATTTGTTGGAGATGTATCGTAAAACTCGCTCCCTTGGCTTTGGAGAGGAGGTGAAACGCAGAATCATGATTGGGACGTATGCGTTGAGCTCCGGTTATTACGATGCCTACTATCGAAAAGCGCAACAGGTGCGCACCTTGATTCGTCGCGATTTCGATCGGGCTTTTGAGAAATGTGATCTGATCGTGACCCCGACCTCTCCAACGCCCGCTTTTGGGATTGGAGAAAAGGCCTCGGACCCGATCCAGATGTACCTTTCAGACATTTTTACGATTTCGTGCAATTTAGCAGGGCTGCCCGGGATCTCGGTCCCTTGCGGTTTTAATACCCAAGGGTTGCCATTGGGATTGCAACTGTTGGGTCGGCCTTTTGACGAGGAACGCCTGTTTCAAGTGGCCCACGCCTTTGAACAGGTCACCGATTGGCATAAGAAACGCCCCGAAATACTGTCATCCTGAAAAATTATGAATTACGAGCCGGTCATAGGTCTAGAGGTTCACGCGCAACTCAAAACAGAGACGAAGGCTTTTTGCAGTTGTCCCACCCGTTTTGGGGCGCAGCCCAACACCCAGATTTGTCCCGTCTGTTTAGGATTGCCAGGAACGTTACCGGTTCTGAATCGGCGGATGGTCGAATTTGCCATTCGGACGGCGCTCGCTTTTCATGGCGAGATTTCTAAAGATTCCGTTTTTGCTCGGAAAAATTATTTTTATCCCGATCTTCCTAAAGGCTATCAAATCTCCCAATACGACAGACCTCTGGCAGTTGGAGGATATCTAGACATCGAAACTAAAGTTCCCTCTCCCCCTCGGGGAGAGGGACAGGGTGAGGGGGCTACTCGACGAATCCGTCTAGTCCGAATCCACATGGAAGAGGATGCGGGCAAGCTCATCCATGAAGGGATCCCTGGATCCGAGGGTTCGAGCTTTGTCGATTACAATCGCGCGGGAGTTCCTTTAATTGAGATTGTGAGTGAACCGGACCTTCGAAGCCCCGAAGAAGCGGGGTCCTATTTGCGGTTGCTTCGCTCCGTGGTGCAGTATTTGGATGTCTGCGATGGGAATATGGAAGAGGGGAGTTTGCGCTGCGATGCCAACGTGTCGGTTCGCCCCGAGGGGAGCGAGAAATATGGGACCAAAGTGGAAGTTAAAAATATGAATTCGTTTAAATCGGTAGAGGCCGCGATCCAATACGAAATCGATCGGCAGATTCAAGCGATCGCGGCGGGGGAGCGAATCGTTCAAGAGACTCGACTCTGGGATGCCGATCCGCAGAAGACTTTTTCGATGCGGAGCAAAGAAGAGGCTCACGATTATCGTTACTTTCCCGAGCCCGATCTTATCCCTGTGATGGTGGATGCGGCCTGGATTGAAAAGGTCCAAGGAGGATTGCCGGAGCTTCCCGACGCCAAACGGAGGCGATTTGTCGAGGCGTTGGAGTTGTCTCATTACGACGCTTCTGTTTTAGTTTCTTCAAAGTCGATCGCCGATTTTTTTGAGAAGACCATCGCGATCTATAATAAACCGAAGATGGCCAGCAATTGGATTTTGAGCGAACTGCTTCGTTATCTCCATGAAGAAGGGAGGGGGATTGAGCAATCTCGCGTGACGCCGCAACTTCTGGCGGAGATGCTTCGGATGATCGGGGATGGCGCTCTCAGCGGAAAAATGGCCAAGGAGATTTTCAAAGAGGTGTATCAAACCGGAGCCTCTGCCGTTTCCATTGTCGAGAAAAAGGGATTGAAACAGGTCACCGATGAGTCGGCCATTGCTCAAGTGATCGATCAAGTTCTTGCCAAGCACCCTGATAAAGTCCAGGACTACAAAGCGGGCAAAGAAAAACTCTTCGGCTTTTTTGTGGGAGAGGTCATGAAAGCCACCCGTGGCCAAGCCAACCCCCAAAAGCTCAACACGCTGCTTAAAACCAAACTGTCATCCTGAGCTTTACAGGGTTTCACGAAGACTTGTGTCAGTTCGGCGCCGATGACGATGAGGCGATATTTTTTGCTCATACCAATCCCCTTAAAGCAAAAAAGATCAGATACCCTAACACCGCCGCCATCGGTAACGTGATAACCCATGAGAGGAGAATCGAAGTGAGGGTTTTCCATTGGATCCGTTGGGTGATGGCGCCGATCCCAAAGAGCGAACCGCAGGAGACGTGCGTTGTGGAGAGAGGCAACCCGGCGCCCGAACCCGCAATGACCAATATCCCTGTCATAAGATTTGCGGTCAGGCCCTGACCCGGATTCATCTCGGTCACGCGCAACGACATCGTTTGAGCAATCTTCCTCGCGCTCAAAAGACCTCCGACTCCCATCGCGATCCCGATGCTGATTATGGAAAGATCTGGATCAAACAGATTTCCCGCCAATAACAGCGCCGCAATTTTCGGGGTATCGTTAAGGCCACGGGCGAAGCTCACAATCCCCGCAGAGAGATAATGGATTCCGTCCAGGAGCCTCGCGGCATCCATTCCCAGCAATCGCCCCTTGTATCGCTCGATGCACTCTGCATGTGTTCCGGAAGTGAGGATTGGGATTGTCATTGAGGCGGCCGTTGCATTTGCAGGGACGCCCGTGGGGACTACCGCCACGATCTCGCTTCCGATACAAAGACAGGTTTCTTCAGTGATTCCCCAGTATCCCTTCAATTGGTGAAGAATGGGATAGAGAACCGCTGTTCCAAGAACGGCAATTGCGGGACCCAATAATAAGGGAAGGGCAAAACTTTCCAATAAATGACGAAAATTAATCCCTGTCGGAGAAGAAAGAAGACCCACGCCAACGAGTCCTCCCATCAGGGCATGAGTGGTGGAAATCGGAAATCCAAAACGGGTGGCAAGCCAGACCGTTGAGCCTGCCGCCAAGGCGACCGCCAACGGAAAACTCTTGATGGAGAGGACGGCATCTGGCACCAATCCCTTGCCGCTGAAAGTAGCAAGAAGTCCCTTTGCCCAGATCAATGCCACCAAGGAACCCAGGGCAGTAGTAGCGGTCGCCCAAAGGAGGGCCTTTCGGTAGTCGGTCGTCCCGCTCCCGAATAAGGTAGCCACTCCCTTGAAGTTGTCATTCGCTCCGTTGGCAAAGGCCAAAAATAATCCGCACAAGAGTCCGATCAGGAGACTCATGAACTGGGTTCCTTTCTATTTAGGCAGTACAGGTCTGGCAGGTTGCGGCGCTTGAATAAACAAGCCCCACCACCGCTCCATAGACCAGGTGTCCCATCAGACTCCCAAAGGCTGGAGCGAGGGCCCCCGAAAAGAATCCCATTCCCATCATTGGCATTACAACGATTTGAGCCATGAGCCAAGGGGCAACTCCATAAAGTGCCCCACGGATGACGGAGGGCCCTGGCAAACGATCACCCACGAAGGCGTAACCGATCGCAAGGATCGTCCCGATCATGAAATGAGCGACCCATCCGAGCGTCACCGATCCCCCCATCACACCCGCTAACATTCCTGGGATATCCATCTTGGGTAACCCCATCATCGGGGCTCCAAAGGTGGCAACGATGGTCATTGCTACCGTCCCCAGGATACCCGCCAGAATCCCTTTCTTGATATTGATCTTCATAATTATTTCCTCCTTTTTGGTTTCTATCAGTTTGGATGCAGGCCAAACAAAAAAGTCTCTGGGCGCTTTGTCTTCCAATCCCTTAGAGATTATGTTAAATTCAGGGCCCTCGTGGAAGGTTATCCAAAATCCCAAGATGTTTCCCCCGTTGCCGCATCTAATACTAGTGAAAATGACCTGATTAGTGGCCTTCGCGAGAAGGCCGACTGGGCTTACAGGGAGTTGATTTCACGGTGGTCCGATAAACTGTACCGGCTTTCACTGCGGTTCTTGAAGCGACAGGAAGAGGCCGAGGAGATTGTTCAAGAGGTGTTGCTCAAAGTGGTGGAAAAGATCGACACCTTTAAAGGGGGCTCGTCCTTATATACGTGGTTGTACCGGATCACGATCAATGAGTCGTTGATGAGACTTAGGCCCGATAAGGGCAAGGTCCTGGTTTCTTGGGAGGAGGGTTTGCCTCAATATGAAAACGGCATCCATCTACAGGAATTTTCCGACTGGGCAAAACTCCCAGATGAAAAGTTTGCGGAAAAGGAATTTCAGCAATTTGTCCAAGAGTCCATCGGGCTTTTGCCAGACGACCTCAAGACCGCCTATCTCTTGAGGGATGTCGAGCAACTTCCCGAAGAGGAGGTCTGCAAGGTTTTGGAATTGACAAAACCGGCGATGAAGAATCGGGTTCACCGCGCCCGACTGTTTTTGAGAAAGAGGATTGAGGCGCAGTATGTCCGTTAAACATAAAATGATCCGAATGATGTTTGGCCTCATGGGGCTACCGACTTGTGAGGAGGTGGAACAGTTCGCCTACGACTTCCTGGAAGGGCAACTGGACCCATACACCATGAAGGCGGTAGAGCGGCACCTCAAGGCGTGCAAGAATTGTCAACGGTTCATCACGGCCTATCGCAAGACGGCCGCATTTGGAAAAACTTTCAAGAAACCATCGCTCGATCTGGAATTTAAGCAAAGGTTGTTTGAGTTTTTAATTCATCAGAGGGTTTCATGATTCTTCAAAACTGGTGGTATACAACACTGATGGGAATCAAAGACCCGATCCAACCTCCTCTTAAGGGGGACATCAAAACCGACGTGTTAGTCGTCGGAGGCGGCGCGGCCGGTCTCGCCGCGGCGATGGCTTTGCGTGAAAAAGGACGAAGGGTTGTCCTCTTGGAAAGAAATATCGTTGGCGGTAGTTCGACCGGCAAGAGCGCCGGTTTTCTCACTCAGGACAGTGAATTAGAACTCCTGCAGCTCATGCGTCGATTTGGTGTCGAAGGGGCCAAGGCGTTGTGGGAAGCCCCTACCCAGGGGATTGAGGCCATGGTTTCCACGATTCGAAAATATGGAATTAGTTGCGATCTCCGGAAGCAAGACAGTCTCTTTTTGGGAAATAATCGATCGGGTTGGAAGGATGTCCAGGAGGAGGCCGAGGCGCGGAAACTCCTTGGATTTCCTTATGCCCTCTATGACAGCAGGAAGTTACCGACGGTCCTGGGTTCCATAAACTATGCCGGCGGTGTTCGGTATCCCGGCACTTATGCCATCAATCCCCTCTTGTATGCCCAAGGGGTTAAGCGCGTCCTGATCGACCAGGGGGTCGAGATCCACGAGGCCTCTGAGGTCACAGGAATTAAGGATCACACGGCGTTTACTCATTTGGGCTCCGTCACCGCGGACGAAATCATCTTCTGTTCCGATAAGCTCAAGTGTTCCGTCACCCGCTATTGCTTGAATACGTACCACGCCCAGACCTTTCTCGCCATTAGTGAGCCTCTTGAGGACAAGGACATAGCCTCTTTCTTTCCTGAAGAGCCGTTCCAGTGTTGGGATTCCGATTTGGTTTATACCTATTACCGACTCACCGGCGATGGCAGGCTCCTGGTCGGGGGAGGGAGCGCTCTGACGACGTTCTCGAAAAAAGATGTGACCACACCCCGTGTCATCAACGGTGTCATCAAACGGTTTAAGAGAAAATTTCCATTTCTGGAGCATGTGGAATTCATTCAGTACTGGCCGGGGAGGATCGACACGACCCGCGACCTTCTCCCGACTGTTCTTCGCGACGAAAAATCTCCATGGGTCCATTATGTGCTTGGGTGCGTCGGCCTTCCGTGGGCCACATTCTGCGGAAATTTTGCGGCAATCCATGTTACCGGCCATGAGAACTGCGACGATATGGATTATTATCGGTATTTCAGCATCGACCGAGGATTCCTCATCCCGCTTTGGGCCGCAAAGATCGTTGGGAAACAGGCCGTCTTTTCCCTTAATAACGCCTGGTCCAAATATTATCAGAAAGACCAGCAGGAGACTCTACCGGATGATCTCCGCATTTGAGTCATCCCTTAATCGTTCGTTGAAAAACTTTAAAAATGACTCACGAAAATCAGGGCCTGCGAGCAAAGTATCAGAAAACTTCTTGGTTCTATGACCTCCTCGATTATCCGTGGGAGCGGCAATACCGAAAGTGGCGGCCGGAGATCTTGAAAGACGTTAACGGTTGGGTCTTGGAAGCGGGTGTCGGCACAGGACACAACCTGCGTCATTACTCTCAGTCTGTAAACCTCACCGCCATTGATTTAAGTTCGGGGATGCTTGGGCAGGCACGAAAGCGGGTGAGGGAAGCCCAATGCAGAGTGGACCTCCAAGAGGCCGATGCCACAAATTTAAGCCGATTCGCCGATGGAATTTTTGATTGGACCATTTCGACCTTCATGTACTGTGTGATGCCTGACCGTCTACAACCTCTCGCCCTGAAAGAGATGTCACGGGTCTTAAAACCGGGCGGGAGGTTTCGCTTGATTGAGATCCTCTACTCAAAAAAACCAGCCCTACGTGCGCGACAAAAACTCCTCGCGCCGTTTGTCGAGTTTGTCTATGGAGCGCGGTTCGATCGCAAAACCTTGGATCACGTTCGTTCTATCCAATCGCTCAAGGTGACTCGTACGACCTATTTGAAGGCGGATGCCTATCTCTTGATTGAGGGGCAAAGAATATAAGGAGGAACACTAGTGATGCCGATTGTCCTGTGATTGTAGTGAGTTGTGTCATCGTGCAATCAAACCGGTCTTTTTCTCGTCCTATGAACAAGTGGAGGTGGTCTCCACCTATGAACCAACCAAAAAAGGAGGGTAAATTTATGATAAAGAACAGACTGCACGTGTTTTGGATTCTAATCGGTTTCGCGCTTATTGTTCCTCAGATGCCGATCTTTGCCGGTGAACATCCCGGCGACGAGCATGCGGGCAAACCGGCCAAGAAAGAGCACCCAGGAGATGAGCATGCCGGGAGCCAGGCCACGAGCTTTAATGCCGCACAGATCAAGGAAACAATGAATGCCCATATTAAGGAAAACACTAAAAATGGTGTTTTTGCTATCCAGGATCCAAAGACACAGGAGAACCTGAAATTAAAATTTGTCAAAATCCACGATCCGGTCCGCAAAATTGAAGGAAAGGGTTATTTTGCCTGCACCGATTTTGAGGTC
>JACQOV010000060.1 GCA_016202395.1 Deltaproteobacteria bacterium | reverse complement strand
GATTTCACAAAAAGTCCTCAACGTAGCACTTTGGCTACGTTTGCGGGCTTTTTGTTCATCTTCCTTGTCTCGGCTCAGATCCTGTTTTTTCGTGACGAACATAGTTTTTAGAGGTGCCCTATGGTTATTATATTTGACATTATGTTAGGTATAATGTAGAATATAATCACTATGGGGGCAGTCGCTATATCACGGACGGATGAAGAAGTGCTTGAGCTTCTACAGGAAAGGCTTGGCCTTCCCTCCAAGGCGCAGGTCATCCACCGAGCTTTAGGGGAGTTGCAAGGGATTGTTAACCGAGCTCGCTTAGCCCAAGAGATTGAAGCGTCGGTCCGGAAATGTAGAAAAGCGGATGAAAAAGAGCACCGACTTCTCACAGGGGCTGCATTTCATCGGGGTGAAGAGGATTGAAAACTTTTCGTGGGCATCTCTATATTGTAGATTTTAATCCACGTGTCCATACAAAACCAGGAAAAGTTCGACCCGCAGTTGTTGTTCAATCCAACCTTGTGAATAAAGCGGGATATTCCTCTACAATCGTTGTCCCAACAACAAGTAGAGTCATAGACGGAGGAGGTTTCCTTCGGTTGCGCCTTCCACAAGGAATCTGTGGATTGGAGAAGGAGAGCGACCTTCTAATCGCGCAAATAATTGCTGTCGCCAACCTCTCTTTCAGAAAACATTTAGGTCCTATTCCACCCGATCTCTTTACCGAGCTTGAATCCCGCCTGCGCACTCTGCTGGAATTATAGAACGGGTCTCATAAATGCTTCCGGCTGCGACTTTGTCCGATTTCACAAAAAGTCCTCAACGTACTTTCCAAGTACGTTTCCTGGCTTTTTGTTCATCCTCCTCGTCTCGCTCAAAAATCCAAAATCTCGCTTTCGTCACCATTTATGAGACCCGTTCTAATCATTTTTTCGTTTTCTGAGGCAACATTTGGCCTTCTGAGATCGAAGGAGTAATTGGAGGTGTTAAATGACTCAAATGATTCCCTCAAAGCACATTGAAGAGCTAATTTTACTGATCCGAGGCCAGAAAGTTTTATTGGATGAGAACCTCGCTCGACTGTATGGAGTGACTACGGCAAGACTAAATCAACAAGTAAAACGTAATTCAGAACGTTTCCCCGAAGATTTCATGCTTCAATTAACGGAAGAGGAATTTAAATCTTTGATGTTGCAAAACGCAACATCAAAGAAAGGAAGAGGAGGTCGACGTAAACGTCCCTATGCTTTTACAGAGCATGGTGCAATTATGTTGGCATCGGTATTAAATAGTCCCACAGCGATTCGAGCAAGCATTCAAGTAGTGCGGGCATTTGTTCAACTTAGAGAAATATTGGCAACACATAAAGATCTTGGTCGAAAATTGGAAGAATTAGAAAGCAAACTAGGAGGCCATGATGCTGCCATTCGAAACATCTTTCAGACTATCCGGCAACTTCTTGCTCCCAAAAAAACTGAACAACAAAAGATCGGATTCTAAACAATAACCATACCCCTTAAAACTTCCTAAAGGAACTCTTCCGACCCCACTGATTCCTATGAGGAAGACGAGGTTGATGAGCGATGATTTCCTTAATATCTTTTTCGAAGTTTTTCGCTTCTCTGCCCAACCGTGGTAGTTCATCAATGACCCCACGTAAATCTCCTACCCGCCTGATTACTTTTGGAACAATAGGTCTGTCCATACCCTATATTAAATTTTTTTGTAAGCAGACGCAACGTTTGGCCATCTCGGATCGAAGGAGTAATTGAAGGCGATCGTATATTGCGTCCCCTCTTCGTCATTCACTCAACTCCGCAAAGCCAACCTTCTCTACCACGTCACCCTCCAAGCCGCTTAATCCTTCTTGATTCCTATGTGTGGAAAAAGTATATTCTTGACTCGCTATAGGAAGGGGTACGTCCATTACCGAGAAAATTTTAGACTTTGTGGTTAAAAATTGGTCCAAGCTGAAAGTGTGGTTGCATTCCTCTAGCCATCGAGTATTGCAAGAAGCGCAAAATCAACATCAACAGATACAAATAGAGAATTTAAAACGTGCCAATAAAGAAATGCAGGAATTTGCACAACTTGAGAGAGATGAAAAGAATCTCTTAGAAAAAAGAAATCTAAGGACGATACAGATTTTGTTTCATACCGAATCATTACTCTGGAAAAACATATTCGATCTAAAAGGATTCGATTCAGAAAAACTTCTTAATTTTATTTACCAAAGAGACAGTCTTTTGAAGCGACTATTAAATGCAGATCCTACTGTTAATGAACAATGGCAATATCTAAATACTAAAATCGAAACACTAATGAAAAAGACGGAACACGAAGGCCTTCTAAGTGACCGCGAAATATCGGGAGAAGAGATCCTATTACGCGCTCTTAGCCAAGGAAAAGCAGATAAAAAATACTTAAAATAATCTTTAAACAGGGTGGAATTTTTTTCCAGATTTAGCCATATCGAGAAGCAAGGGGGCCGGTCTGAAACGTTCGGAACCGTAGCGCTCGGAAAACCTTTCGAGCGTTAGTGCGACCCAATCGGCATCTACAGTATCAAGGTAACGGAAGGGACCGCCATGGAACGGGGGAAAACCCAGGCCGAAAACAGCGCCAATGTCGCCATCCACTGGATTTTCTAAAACCCCCTCTTGCAAACACAAAACCGCTTCATTCACCATACGAAGCCCCATTCGGAGTTGGATCTCTTCAGCGCTCGGCGCTTGTGCTCCGGGTTTGCAATGTTTTTGGATGATCTCTTGCATGCCGGGATTGATCGGCTTTCTTCCCCTCACCTTTTTGTCGTACATAAAAAAGCCTTTGCCCGTTTTTCGACCTAAATAACCTTTAGCAATAATCTCTTCAAACACTTTAGGATCGCCACTGGTCACCCGTTTCCCTAAAACTCTCCCTAAAAACTCCCCAACGTGGGCGCCAACATCAATTCCCACTTCATCCAGTAATGTTACCGGTCCCACAGGATAACCAAATTTTTTGAGCTGTTCATCGAGTTCATAAAATCCAACCCCTTCTTGCACCAACACCGCCGCTTCGTCCATGTACGGCGCCAATATTCGGGAGGTGTAAAACCCAGGCCCATCTTTCACCACAATCACGGTTTTCCCTTGTCGAAGGCCGACGTCGACCGCCACCGCTTTGGCCTCTTGCGAGCTTTGGTCCGTGACCACAATCTCCAGCAAAGGCATCTTTTGCACCGGCGAAAAATAATGCATTCCCACAATGTTCTGAGGGCGCTGGCTCGCTTTGGCAATCTCTTTAATAGGAAGAGCCGAGGTATTGGAGGCGAAAATGGCATTCTCTGAAAGATGCGGCTCCATCTCCTTAATCACTTTGTGTTTGATGGCGATGTCTTCCAAAACCGCTTCAATCACAAGCTGACAGTTCTCAAATCCGCGATAGTCGGCCTGAGCGTTCACACGATTTAAAATTTTGTCGCGTTCAAATGAAGAGAGGACTCTCTGTTTTACTCTTTTTTGCAGATCGTCAAAAAGTTGCTTTTTCCCTTTGACCGCGGCTTCCAATTTGATGTCTTTGATGAGCACCTGAAGCCCTTTTTGGGCGCTGACGGAGGTGATCCCTCCCCCCATCAACCCGCCGCCAAGGACGCCGATCTTTCGCACTTTCGTTTTCGGATCGCCAAATCGATTCTTTTTAAGCGAAGTCTGGCCAAAGAAAAGGTGGATCAGGCTCTTCGACTCGGGCGTTTGCGCAAGCTCTCCAAATCGTTTCGATTCGTAGGCGAGCCCCTGTTCGAGCGATCGAGGGATGCCCTGTTGCACCACATCCAAAATCGCTAATGGCGCCGGATAAAGCCCCAAACTCTTTTGCATCACCATTTTGCGAGCTTGGCTAAACAGAATTTTTCGGCCGACCGCAGTTTTTTCTAAAACCTTTTCTACAAGCTTGGGCTTGCGTCGTTTAGATCGAAGTGCTTTATTCGAGAGCCGTCGAGCTGCTTCAATAGCAATCTCTTTTAATCCTTGAGGAATAGCCACATGATCGATTAGCCCCATCTTTTTCGCTTTGCGCGGATAGATATTTTTTCCGGTGAGCATCATGTCGAGGGCGGCTTGAATCCCCACAAGCCTTGGCAGGCGTTGTGTTCCACCGGCTCCGGGGAGAAGACCGAGCATCACCTCAGGGAGCGCTAGGACAGTTTTGGGATGGTCGGTTGCGATTCGATAGTGGCAAGCCAGAGCGATCTCCAGACCTCCTCCGAGGCAGGTTCCATGAATTGCGGCGACAACGGGCTTGGGGGTGGTGGCCAATCGATCGAGCAATCGTTGCGCCTCTCGGCTCAATCTCTCCACTTCTTCAGCGCTTTTGGCATTCTTGAGCGTGTTGATATCCGCTCCTGCAATAAAATTATCCGGTTTTCCAGAGATCAGAACAGACGCTTTCACAGTGTTGTTTTTAGCGATCTCATCAAAGATCTCTTGGAACTCCGAAGAGAGCTGAGGGCTGATGGTATTGACTTTCGATGCGGGATCGTCAAACGTGACGACCGCCACATCTTTGATAATTTCGAGATGTAAAATTTTATTATTGTTCATCTTAGTGCGGATTCTCCAACAAAATAGCGGAGCCGTGACCACCGGCGGCGCATCCGGCCACAACGGCGTAGCGCCCCCCTTCCCTTTCCAATCTGCGAGCTGCCGTTTCTAGGAGCCTTCCACCCGTTGCTCCAAACGGATGTCCCAATGAAAGGGATCCTCCCCACACATTCATCTTTTCAAGTGGGATCTCTCCAAGGGCTCCATCCCGTTTCAGTCGTTCTCGGCAGAATTTCTCCGATTTCAAAAGTTTAATCATTGCCACCATTTGGGCGGAGAAGGCCTCATGAATCTCCCACACGGAGATGTCCGAAATTTTTAAACCATTCTTGTCTAAAAGTTTCGGGATCGTCAGAGCGGGCCCTGTTAGAAGCTCATCGAGTGGATCGCCTCCAGCGTACACGTAATCTTTAAGGATTGCCTTGGGCTTAAAGCCGAGCTCTTGGGCTCCTTTACGACTCATGAGGAGAATTGCAGAGGCTCCATCCGTCAAAAACGAAGAGTTCCCTGCCGTTGAAACGCCAAAAACCTTGTCGAATGCGGGACGAAGTTTGGCCAGCTTGTCCATCGTGCTATCGCCACGAGGGCCGTCGTCTTTAACAACCGCCGCAAATTTAGGAGGGACCTCCACAGGGGTCACCGCTTCATTGTAGTTCCCCTCCTCCCATGCTTTGGCCGCAAGTTGATGGCTGCGAACGGCATATTGATCGGTCTCTTCACGGGTCACTTGGGCTTGCCGTAAAAGTCTCTCACACCCCTGCCCCATCGATTCTCCTGTCGAAAACTCTGCCACGGCGGGTATGTCGGGGATGATATCTTTCAAAGAAAGTTCGCGAAGAATCTTGATGTAATCTGCGAGCCCTTTTGCTTTCTGAGCCTTGACCATGGCGAACCGCACATTTTGTGAAACCTGAATTGGAGGGTCGGAGAGATTCTCTGTCCCTCCCGCAATGGCCACATCCATTTGGCCTAAACGGATCCTATCGGCAAGACTCGTCGCAGCCACATTGGCCGAGATGCAAGCCAGTGTCACCGTGTGCGCAGGGACTGTGTTTGGGATTCCTGCCACAAGAGCCGCCTCTCGAGCCACATTCGGTGTTTTGGGGGAGGCGATCACACATCCCATCACCACATGGTCGATGAGTTTAGGATCGATCCCAGTTTTATTCAGAAGCCCTGCAATCGCTTTCGAGCCAAGCTGATAGGTGGAGAGTCGAGTGAACGCGCCGTTGCTTCGCAGGAACGGCGTCCTCACCCCATCAATCAAAACAGGATCTAGCTCTTTTGGCGTCGATATCATCGGGTCCCTTTTAGAACTGGTCTCATAAATGCTTCCGGCTGCAATTTTGGCTTTTCGGCTGCGACTTTGTCGGATTTCGCAAAAAGTCCTCAACGTACTTTCCAAGTACGTTTCCGGGCTTTTTGCTCATCCTCCT
>JACQOV010000056.1 GCA_016202395.1 Deltaproteobacteria bacterium | reverse complement strand
TGATTTTATTGAATATTTTAATATTCTATTATTAAGGTTGGAGAGATTTTGGAGAAATCTTTGCGTACCCACGGACAAAAACGGACAGTAAAATAGATGTGAAGAAGGGACAAGTCAATAGACAGGCTTGAATTCAAACCGGTGCGTTGCTTCGATAACCCGAATCGTCCGGGACTTCGACCTCATGACAATGGAGTTGGTTAAAGCGCCCCCACTAATAAAACGAACCCCTTTTAGCAAATCGCCATCGGTGACACCGGTGGCGGCAAACATCACCTCCCCTTTGGCGATATCCTCTAAGGAAAGCTTCCGATCGATCTTTTCAAATCCGAGTTTACGAAGCCGTTTCACTTCATCATCACTGCGGGGTTTAAGCCGAGCCTGAAAATCCCCTCCTGTCGCCCGCAACGCCGCTGCCGCAATCACCCCTTCCGGAGCTCCGCCAATCCCTAAAAGGAGATCCACTCCCGTATCAGGCAAACTCGTAGCCACGGCAGCGGAGATATCCCCATCTCCGATCAACTTTATACGAGCTCCGATTCGACGAACCTCTGCTAAGAGTTTCTCATGCCGAGGTCGATCGAGCATGACCACGGTGAGATCTTCAATGCGTTTGCGCTTCGCCTCCGCCACAGCTCGAAGATTTTTCTCCACCGAAGCATCGATATCGATTGCCCCTTTTGCCTCCGCCCCCACAGCAATCTTGTCCATGTAGGTATCGGGCATATCGGGGAAATTCCCCTCTTCGGCAGCAGCAATGACCGAAAGGGCTCCGGGACCTCCTGTGGCACAGAGGTTAGTCCCCTCTAATGGATCGACCGCCAGACTTAAACGAATCCCATTTCCAGAACCCACAATCTCCCCTTGATAGAGCATGGGGGCCTCGTCCCTCTCCCCTTCCCCTACGGCAATAACCGCGTGACAAGCCACGGAGGCCAAAGTCCGACGCATCGCATCGACCGCAGCTTGATCTGCCGCTCGCCCATCCCCTCTCCCCATCAGACGGGCAGAGGCTAAGGCTGCCGACTCGGTCACTCGAATAAATTCTAACGCAAAGTTTCTATCCATATCGAATATCCCTACAAACGCAAGAAATGTCTGTTAGACAAGGCGGCCGACTGAAGCCGAGCGAAGCGTACTTTGTGGCGTACGCTGAGCGAGCGCTGAAGGAGGCCAACGAAGTATAACAACATTTATTGCGTTTGTGCTAGAGTTTTAGTACTTTTAATACAGCTTCAAGCTCCGCGTCAACCGTAACCGGCTCCGGAGAATTCTGGATCGCCGTATCCGGATCCTTCAACCCATGTCCTGTCAAAGTGCATACCACCGTCTCTTCTCCTCGGAAAATCTTTTTCTTACAACATTTTACGAATCCGGCAACGGAAGCGGCTGAAGCCGGCTCGCAGAAAACCCCTTCCAGGTTGGCAAGCCAACGGTAAGCCTCTAAAATCTCGGAGTCGGTCACAGAATCAATGACCCCTTTCGATTCATCCCGCGCTGTTTCTGCCGCTTTCCAACTCGCTGGATTCCCAATCCGAATGGCAGAGGCCACCGTCTGAGGATCGATAATCGGATGCCCCTTGACGATGGGGGCGGCCCCTTCCGCTTCATAACCGTGCATCTTAGGGCTTCGAGTGACCTTCTTCAATTTTTGGTACTCCTGATATCCCCTCCAATAGGCCGTGATGTTTCCGGCATTTCCAACCGGAATAAAATGATAATCAGGGGCGTCCCCCAAGGCATCACAGATCTCAAAAGCGGCCGTTTTTTGCCCCTCCAACCGAAAGGGATTGATGGAGTTCACCAATACCATAGGGTGATCCTCCACGATCTTCCGAACAATTTTGAGAGCCTCATCAAAACCACCGCGAATTTGAACCACTTTGGCTCCGTGTATCATAGCCTGACAGAGTTTGCCTCGCGCAATCTTTCCCTGAGGGATCACCACAAAGGCCTCGATGCCGGCCTTTGCGGCATAGGCCGCCGCTGAAGCGGAGGTGTTTCCGGTGGAGGCGCAGAGGATGGCTCGATGTCCCGACTCTAATGCCTTGGAAACCGCAAACGTCATCCCCCGATCCTTAAACGATCCGGTGGGATTGAGCCCTTCATACTTCAGATAAAGTTTCACATCGATTTTCAGATATTGAACCAATCGCAAGGCAGGGATCAGGGGGGTATTCCCTTCCAGAAGGGTCACAATGTATCGATCCTCAATAGGAGGGAGAAGTTTTTTATAGTGATGTAAGATGCCACGCCACATGATCAACCCAGATCTGTTTCGATTCGGATCGCCAAAGACTTCTCGGTCACAACAGGGAGTTGATCCACCTTGGCTAACGCCCGCTCTACGGCCCTCCCCTTGGCCTCGTAGGTCATAATCACCACCGGGACACTCTGTTGAAGTTTTCGCCCCTTCTGAATAACGGAGGCGATTCCAATCCCCTCTTCTCCTAGAAAGCCGGCGATCTTGGCCAAGACCCCCGGTTGATCGACCGCCATGAATCGGAGGTAGTGGGAACATTGGACCTCTTCAATCGGCTTAATTTTCTTAGACGGCACCATCCTCTCGGAACCTCTCACACCAATCCCCGACAGGATATTCTTCGCGATATCGACAACATCACTAACAACGGCCGTAGCCGTGGGCATACCCCCAGCTCCGGAACCAAAATAGAGTCCAGGGCCTGAATATTCTCCTAGAAGATAAACGGCATTGAAAACTCCATCTACAGTCGCAAGAAGCGTCTCCTTCGGGAGCATCGTCGGGTGAACACGGGCCTCCATGGAATCCCCCTCGAGTTTCGCAATCGCCAATAACTTAATCCGATAACCGAGCTCTTCTGCGAATTTCACATCTAAAGGACCCACACGACCAATCCCCTCGGTGTAGATCGACTCCACATCCACCTGAACCCCGAAGGCCAGACGGAGAAGCAACACCAGTTTGTGAACGGAATCGATCCCATTCACATCGAAACGGGGATCCGCCTCCGCATACCCTTTCTCCTGAGCCTTCTTTAACACCTCTTCAAAAGAGCTCCCTTCGCTCGTCATCTCCGTAAGGATGTAATTCGAGGTCCCATTCACAATGCCATAGAGAGAGGTCACTTGATCGGCTACCAACCCTTCTCTCAAGGCACGCAGGATTGGGATGCCGCCGCAAACACTGGCCTCGAAACCCAGCCCCACTTTTTTCTTCTCGGCCGCAGAGAAAAGCTCCGCTCCATGGTGAGCCAAAACCGCCTTGTTGGCAGTGACAATGTGCTTCCCTTTTTCAATAGCTTGAAGAAGATATCTCTTAGCGGGATCGATCCCTCCCATCAATTCTACGACCATTGAGATCTCCGGATCGTTCAAAACCTCTTCGACCTTGTCTGTGAGAAGAGAAGAAGCGATCTTGAGAGAACGTTTTTTCTGAGTTTGAGCCACCGCAATCTTTTTGATCTGAATATCGGCGCCCAACCGCCTTCGAATGAGATCACGGTTCTTTTCAAGCAATTGAACCACACCACTGCCCACGGTTCCTAAACCGATCATTCCAATTTGAATTTTGCCGACTTGAATTTTAGAGGCGCCCATAGTTCTATCCTCATTCAAGCTTGTTGTTCTCGCGCGCGACGACGCGCCTGCGGCTGCACAAGATCCAAAGCCTCTCGAATTCCACGAGTGGCTTGTCGAATCCGATGTTCATTCTCAACCAGGGCGAAGCGAACGTAAAGATTTCCCGCTTCTCCAAAACCGATTCCTGGAGAAACAGCTACCTTGGCCGACTGAAGCAAAAATTTCGTAAACTCTATAGAACCCATCGGCTGAAATTTTTCTGGAATCTTCGCCCACACAAACATCGTTGCCTTCGGAGAGGGGACGACCCAACCGGCTCGGGCTAGCCCTTGGATCAAGACATCTCTCCGAACCCGATAGGTCTCCACGATCTCAGAAACACATTCTTGTGGGCCGTTGAGGGCCAAGATCCCCGCAATCTGGAGCGGTTGAAAGATCCCATAATCGAAATAGCTCTTGATCCGGGCCAAGGCATAGATCATCTCCCGATTCCCCACAACAAATCCCAATCGCCAACCCGGCATGTTGTAGCTCTTCGAGAGAGAAAAAAGTTCCACCCCTACCTCTTTGGCTCCAGGGACCTGCAAGAAACTGGGGGCTTGGTAGCCATCAAAGACGATATCAGCATAGGCAAAATCATGAACGACAAGAAGATTATATCGCTTTGCGAAATCGATCACCTTTTTGAAAAATTCGAGATCTACCGTCTGAGTCGTTGGATTGTGAGGGAACGACAAAACCACCATCTTCGGCCGAGGCAAGATCCTCTCGGTTGCCACCACCAACGACTCAAAAAAGTCTTGTCCTTCGGTGAAGGGAACTAAATGAACATCGGCCCCCGCAATGATGGAGGCATAGCTGTGAATCGGATAAGTCGGGGTCGGGACCAAAACGACATCCCCTCGCTCCAGCGTCGCAAGCAAAAGATGGGCGATCCCTTCCTTAGCTCCAATCGTCACAATCGCTTCGGTGTCTAGATCGAGATCGATGTCGTAGCGTCTTTGGTACCATTTGCAGATCGCCTCTCGAAGGCGAACGATCCCTCGTGAAACGGAGTAACGGTGATTTTTAGGATTGGAGGAGACCTCGATCATCTTCTCCACAATATGCGGAGGTGTGGGAAGATCGGGATTCCCCATCCCCAAGTCAATAATATCCTCCCCCGCTTGACGGGCCTTATGTTTCAGCTCGTTGATCGTCGCAAAAACGTAAGGGGGAAGACGCTCAATTCGTGGAAATCGATGCATAGGGTCCTTGCTTTAAGGTATCCAATACGGCAGCAGCGTTATAAGAGCTTCGAACAAAAGGCCCCGCATCGACAAAACGGAACCCGAGTTCCACCGCATATTTTTTATACTCTTCATAAATCGTCAAAGGAACAAACTCCTGCACCGGCAACTGATGCCGCGTCGGTTGAAGATACTGCCCAAGAGTAATAATGTCACAATCGACCGTTTTCAAGTCTTGCAATACCGGATAAACCTCTTCTCTCTTTTCCCCCAAACCGAGCATGATTCCGGATTTGGTTAAAAGAGTTGGCCTTTGTCTTTTAACATATTCGAGGACTTTTAGCGACCGTTCATAGTACGACCGAGGCCGAGTCCTTCGATAGAGGCCCGGAACGGTCTCCAGATTGTGATTAAAGATGTCGGGAGGATCGGCCAAAATAAGGTCCAACGATCCTTGAGAACCCTGGAAATCAGGGGTCAAGATCTCAACCGTAGTCTCCGAAGAGATCTTCCGCAAGGCTCGAATCACCTCCGCAAAGTGAGAGGCCCCTCCATCGGGGAGATCGTCCCGATCGACCGAGGTTACCACCACATGTCGAAGTCCCATCGTTTTAGAGGCCTGAGCTAATCGCCTCGGCTCTTCCGAATCCACGGGGATCGGCCTTCCCTTCCCCACCGAACAGAACCGACACGTTCGCGTGCAAACATCGCCCAAAATCATAAAAGTCGCTGTGGGCCGCGAGAAACACTCACCGATATTGGGACATCGCGCCTCCTCACAAACGGTGTGAAGTCGATGCTCCCGCAAAATCTTTCGCGTCGAATGAATCGCCGCAAAGGACCTGGGCTTTTTAAGATCATCGGGGAGTCTTTGAACGGCGTATGCCATTGTTTTAGTTGACGAGAGTTATCACACCCCACCCACTTTGTCAAAAACAGCGCTTACTAAATCTGGTTGCTCATCTGAGCGGCTTTGTCGAGGAAATATTCTTTCAAGGTCTGGATCTTTAAAGGTTTGATCATGCGAGGAAGTTTTTCGACTCCTTTGACTTTGAAGAAAGTCAAAGAGAGACCGTAATCGTCTATACCCGGAAATTTCTTTCGAGCGTTAGCTAGCAAAGTTTCAAAAGACATCTTTTCTTGGACTAAAAAATAGAGATCCACAAAATCCTTGGGTTCAGCGCGATCATAGAGGGCCGATAACTTATTGCAAGCAATATCCAATTCGTTATCCACATAAAGTCTCAGAGAAGGCTCTAATCGAACCGGCTGCAATCGTCCCGGTAGATCGAGCGCAAAATCGAATTCCACCTTCTCTTCTGAACCTTTAGCAAGGGTGCATTCGAAAAGGGTTTCGAATCGACGACCCATCACTATTTGGAGCCCCACCTTTTTAGCGATCTCTTCGATGATGGGAATAATCCGAGCGACACCTTGAGGAACTTCCGTAAAAAAATCTAGGTCCTCTGAAAAACGGTGTTGAAGATAAATAGCAGAAAGGGCCGTCCCACCCGTGAAATAGAAATCCTTAAAGATAGGGTACTCGGTAAAAATCTCGAGCAGTCTCTTTTGTAGTGGTGTTAAGATTTCTGAAAATACCAATTCCAAAACTCCCGAATGCGTTGTGGGATGGAAATGTCAGGAAGTAGCCGCCGAATCGTCTCTAAACCCACCGCGCGAATGTCTTCTTTCCCTCCTCGCATCAGCACTCGTGCTACATACCATCGTTTGAAGGATTCGGCCTCCATCTCTTGCGATGAAAAACTATAGTCCCATATCAGGTTTGGATTCACTTTCATACCGTTCGTAGTATAACATTTTTGGCATGATTCATCCAGAGAAGAGAAGTTTGAGGGGACTCGGAGAGGAATCGACAACGGCTCGGCGCAAAGATTGGTGAGAGGAATGGGACAAATTAGGATCGCGACGAATAAGATCGAAAGCGAGGCGGCGAGCCTCGGCCAAAAGGCGAGCGTCTCGAAAGAGATTGGCTAAACGAAAGTCGGGAAGCCCCGCTTGACGCACCCCTAAGAACTCCCCTGCTCCTCGGATCTTGAGATCCTCTTCCGCAATGACGAAGCCGTTATTGGTTTGAGTTAAGATCTTGAGTCGCTGAGAAGTTGGCGTGGCTCCAAGGGCCGCGCCAGGATGGGTCATCAAGAAGCAATACGATTTTTGAGAACCTCGGCCAACCCTCCCACGGAGCTGATGGAGTTGCGAGAGACCAAACCGCTCCGCATGTTCGACAATCATCATCGTCGCATT
Organism: Deltaproteobacteria bacterium; assembly: GCA_016202395.1. Taxonomy (GTDB): domain Bacteria; phylum JACQOV01; class JACQOV01; order JACQOV01; family JACQOV01; genus JACQOV01. The sequence goes on along the minus strand of JACQOV010000056.1, from coordinate 12,638 downwards.
GGGAATATCGATCCCCACCTCCACAACGGTGGTCGAAACCAGGAGATGAATCTCTTTATTCTTCATCCGAATCAAAACTGATTCTTTTTCCTCCGCCGTCATCCTCCCGTGAAGAAGTCCCACCTGAAAGTCCGGGGCAAGATCTTGAGAAAAACGGATCGCCATTTGAGTGGCATTTTTAAGATCGACCTTTTCCGATTCCTCGATCAAAGGGTAGATGCAATAGGCCTGTCCTCCTCGGGCGAGCTCGGCTTTGAGAAATCGAAGGAGCCGATCCCAATCTCTGTCAGTTAAGATAAACGTTTGCACCGGTTTTCTCCCCGGAGGCATCTCATCGAGCGCCGAGAGATCCAAGTCGCCATACACCGTCATCGCAAGGGATCGAGGGATCGGTGTGGCCGTCATCACCAAAAGATCGGGCATCTTCCCCTTCTGTCGCAGCGCCGTCCGTTGCAACACCCCAAAGCGATGCTGTTCGTCAATGATTCCTAATCCTAAACGATGGAATCGAACCCCTTCTTGGATGACCGCATGAGTTCCAATCAGATAAGCAATCTCTCCAGACCCCAACTCTTTTAAGAGCTTCTCTCTTTGTTTCCCTTTCACCTCGCTGGTCAAAAGCCCCATCCGAAAGCCGAGCCGCTCGGCGTAAGAATAAAGGTTTCGATAATGTTGTTCCGCAAGAACCTCGGTGGGGGCCATCAAAGCGACCTGGTAGCTGCAGTTCACTACACTCAAGCTCGCCATGAATCCGACGATCGTTTTACCACTCCCCACATCCCCTTGGAGAAGACGATGCATCGGACGGACCGAGGCCAAATCGGCCTGAATCTCTTTCAAAACCCGCTCCTGCCCCGCGGTCAACCGAAATGGGAGCATGGCGCGAAGCCGCTTCTCCAAATCCTCTTGAATCGAAAAAGCGATCCCCTCTTCGTGGCGATTCCGCTCATAACGCAAGGCCAAGGCCAACTCGAAAAGGAAAAGCTCCTCGAAGATAAGCCGCCTTCGGGCCACCTCTGTCTCTTGAAGGGAATGGCCAGGGAAATGGGCCTCCGCAATCGCTTTTGGGATGGAAGGGAGGTGGAGTTGCGCAATGATCTCGTGAGGGATGTTTTCTGGAACCTGCAGGCCGTAGCAATCCACAACCGATTTGAGGACTCGACGGACCGTTTTCGCAGATAACCTTCCAACCTCAGGATAGATCGGAACGATTCGCCGCATATGGAGAGAATCGGTCTCCTCCCCCTCTTTAATCCACTCGATCTCGGGGTGAAGGATCTCGAACCGAGGCCCGAACGACTTCACCTCGCCACAGACAAGAAGGCGGCGCCGATTTTGAAATTCCTTCCGGAAGAGAGGCAAAGCGTAATGAAACCATCGAAGGGTTATAAAACCGGTCCCATCCGACACCACCGCTTCGAAAAGCCTGCGACGGGATCGCCCCATCCCATGTTCTGCAGAGTGAACGATCTCCGCCAAAAAAATCTCACGAGATCCCACTTGCAAATCGCAAATCTTTTTAAGGAAGCGACGATCCTCGTATCGCCGGGGGAGAAAATAGATGGCATCCCCAACCGTCTCGATCCCCCTTTTGGCAAACTCCGCCGCAATCACCGGCCCCACCCCCTTCACGTAACGAAGCGGCGCCCTCAACGGCCAGTCGCGCTTCTCACTCGAGACCGACATCGGACGGGTCTCCGAGAGATCTGGATTCATTCCTTGAAGCACACGACCCTGTGCATACCACACCGCTCATCGAAAAGCAAAAACCTTTTAAAGATGGGTTGCTGCTAAGTACTCTTGTAGAGGACAAACTTGCAAGGCCTGTTTTTTTAGAGCGCGGATTCCAGCGACCATGGCGCGGGCCCCTTCCAGTGTGGTGCTGTAGGGAACTTGTTTCACAAGAGAAGTCCTTCGAATCGAATAAGAATCTTGGAGCTCATCACGGCTCGACACCGTGTTAAAAACAAGGGCGATCTCGCCATTTTTAATGGCATCGACGATGTGAGGACGCCCCTCCTTCACTTTATTCACCCTCTGAACAGAGATCCCTTGATCTGAAAAATAGGCGGCGGTTCCTTGAGTAGCGCAAATCTTAAAACCCAACTCGCCAAGCTCACGGGCAAGCCCCGCAAAGGCCGATTTCTCGGAATCTTTCACCGTCATCACCACCGTCCCCTGAAGAGGAAGGGAAGAGCCCGCGGCGATCTGGGCTTTCGCGTAGGCCGATCCAAAATCAGCATCGATCCCCATCACCTCCCCTGTCGATTTCATCTCAGGCCCCAAAATGGTGTCGACATTGGGAAACTTAATGAAAGGAAAAACCGCCTCTTTTACCGCAACATGAGAAAATTTTGTTCCGTGAAGATTAAACTCTTTTAATTTCTTCCCCATCATTACTTTCGCGGCGAGCTTGGCGAGCGGCACTCCGGTCGCCTTCGAAACGAAGGGGACGGTTCGAGAGGCTCGAGGATTCACCTCCAAAATATAGATCTCATTGCGGTAAATCGCATATTGAACGTTCATCAACCCTTTCACCTCAAGCTCTCGGGCCAAAGCCACGGTTTGCTGATGGATCGCACCTTGAATCTCGGGACTCAAAGAAAAAGGGGGAAGAGAACAAGCGCTATCGCCAGAATGGACGCCAGCCTCCTCGATGTGCTCCATAATTCCGCCAACGTAGACCTCCTCTCCATCCGAGAGAGCATCCACATCCACTTCAATGGCATCCTCTAAAAATTTATCGATCAAGACCGGATGCTCGGGAGAGATCTTTACCGCCTCTGCCATAAACTCCTGAAGGGATCGGCCCTCATGAACGATCTTCATCCCACGCCCCCCTAAAACATACGAGGGACGGACCAAGATTGGATAACCAACCTTCTCCGCCGCTTTGAGCGCCGCCTCCAAAGAGCGAGCGATCCCATTGGGAGGCTGCTTGAGCCGCAACTTTTCGAGAAGCTGTTGGAACCGCTCACGATCCTCGGCCCGATCGATGCTATCAGAGGAGGTCCCCAGCAATCGAACGCCCGCCTTCTCCAACGGCACAGAAAGCCGAAGTGGAGTTTGACCTCCAAATTGAACAATCACCCCTTCCGGCCTTTCTCGATGGACGATATTCAAAACATCCTCAAGGGTGAGAGGCTCAAAATAGAGTTTGTCCGAGGTATCATAATCGGTGCTCACCGTTTCAGGGTTGCAGTTCACCATGATCACGTCATAACCCTCTTCACGCAATCCCAACACTCCATGAACGCAGCAGTAATCGAATTCAATCCCTTGGCCAATCCGATTGGGACCTCCTCCGAGAATCACGACCTTCTTCTTCCCTTGATCGCCAATCAACGCCTCATCCTCTTTTTCATAGGTCGAATAAAGGTAGGGGGTGTGAGCCTCGAACTCCGCTGCGCAGGTATCGACCCGTTTAAAGGTTACAAAGATCTCCTGCTTTTTTCGCTCCGATCGAATGGCCTCTTCGGTCGTCCCTGTCAGTTTTGCTAATCTTCGATCCGAGAATCCGAGTCTCTTCGCCTCTTTCAGCCATCCGTAACCGCTCTTCTCCCTTTGGATCGCTTTTTCAAACTCAACGATCTCGCAAACATTGTCTAGAAACCAGGGATCGATGGCCGTGAGCCGATAGATCTCCGGCGTTGTAAAGCCATGGCGATAGGCATCAGCAATCGCCCAAAGACGATCGGCATTAGGGCGTTTGAGTTTTTCCTCGATCTCTTGCCGTGAGATGTCCCCCTCCAGGACAGGGTCCAATCCACACCGGTCGATCTCGAGGGATCGAATCGCTTTTTGAAGCGACTCTTTGAAAGTCCTGCCGATCGCCATGGCCTCGCCGACCGACTTCATCTGCGTGGTCAGGGTATCGTCGGCTTGAGGAAACTTATCAAAGGCAAAACGTGGAACCTTGGTCACCACGTAGTCGATCGTCGGCTCAAAACAGGCTGGTGTCTCACGAGTGATGTCGTTAGGAATTTCATCGAGCGTATAACCCACGGCTAACTTTGCAGCGATCTTCGCAATGGGGAAACCGGTCGCTTTAGAGGCCAACGCAGAGCTGCGCGAAACACGAGGGTTCATCTCAATCACCACCATCCGGCCATCTTTGGGATTCACGGCAAATTGGATATTCGATCCGCCGGTGTCGACCCCAATCTCGCGGATAATCCGGATCGCAGCGTCTCGAAGGATTTGATACTCTTTATCGGTGAGTGTCTGAGCTGGAGCGACGGTGATGCTATCACCGGTGTGAATTCCCATCGGATCGAAATTTTCGATGGAACAGATAATAACGACATTGTCTTTTCGATCCCGCATCACCTCCAGCTCAAACTCTTTCCAACCTAAAACCGACTTCTCTACCAACACCTCATGAACGGGGCTTGAAGCGATCCCCCATTCAATAGCGGCTTCAAACTCTTCTCGATTATAGGCGATGCTTCCTCCGGTTCCTCCCAACGTAAACGAGGGACGTAAAATGGCAGGGAACCCGATCGAATCAATAAATGCTAGCCCCTCTTTCACCGAACGGACACAGCGGCTTTGAGGAAGCTCTAAACCGACCTTCTGGATCGCTTTTTTAAATTTTTCTCGATCCTCCGCTTTTTCGATCGCCTCCACACTGGCTCCAATCAATTCAACCCCATAACGCTTTAAAATCCCACGATGGGCTAAAGCGATGGCCAAATTTAAAGCAGATTGGCCCCCAAGGGTGGGGAGCAACACATCGGGGCGTTCCTTCTCAATAATTTTCTCGATCATCTCCACGGTGAGAGGTTCAATGTAGGTTCGATCCGCGAATTCAGGATCGGTCATAATCGTTGCGGGATTGCTGTTGATCAAAACCACGGAGTAGCCCTCTTCTCGAAGGGCTTTGCAGGCCTGCGTTCCGGAATAGTCGAACTCACAGGCCTGACCGATCACAATTGGCCCCGATCCAATAATTAAAACTTTTTTGATGTCGGTGCGTTTAGGCATTTTCGATCATCTCACGAAACTTCTGAAACAACGGCGCGGCATCATGAGGCCCCGGCGAGGCCTCCGGATGGTATTGCGCTGCAATAATCGGATACCTCCGATGCTTTAATCCTTCCACCGTTTGGTCGTTACAGTTCATCTCCGTCACCTCAAACTCAGAGCCTCCTCCCGACGGAATCTCCACAGCAAACCCATGGTTTTGAGCCGTGATCGAAACCTTCCCCGTTTTGAGATCTTTTACTGGATGATTCCCTCCATGATGACCAAATTTGAGTTTGTAGGTCTTTAAGCCACAAGCCAACCCTAAGATTTGGTGTCCCAAACAGATCCCTAAAATCGGAACTTTTCCGACGAGGTCCTGCGTTGTGGAAACCGCATAAGTTACAGCCGCAGGATCCCCCGGGCCATTCGAAAGAAGAATCCCATCTGGGGTGTAATCCAAAATCTGCCGCGCAGGAGTTAAAGCGGGAACCACGGTCACCGAAAACCCCGCATGAACAAGCCCTCGCAGGATATTTCGCTTCACCCCAAAATCACACACAACGACCTTCGGCCCTTTTTTTCCGGGGACACGATACTTATTTTCTGGAGAAAATAAGTATCGTGTCCCCGACCATAACCCCTCAACCCACTCATAAGGCTCCGAACAGGTCACCTCTTTAACAAGATCGATCCCAACCAAACTAGGAACCTCCCGCGCTTTTTTCACTAAACTTTGGGGATCCAAATCCTGAGTCGAGATAATCCCTCGCATCGCCCCTTCTATTCGAAGCCGACGTGTAATCGCTCGAGTATCCACCCCTTGAATCCCCACTACACCGGCCTGTTTCATGTACTCGCCTAAAGAATACAGCGATCGCCAGTTGCTCGGGCGATCGAGGTACTCTCGAACCACAAACCCTTCCGTGAATGGGCGATGGGATTCGGTGTCATCCAAATTGACACCGACGTTGCCGATCTCGGAACAAGTCATCAAGACAATCTGCCCTTTGTAAGAGGGGTCGGTCAAAATCTCTTGATACCCTGAGAGACTGGTATTGAAAACCACCTCTCCAGAAGTTTCTCCCTCGGCACCAAACGATTCCCCTTCCCAAAGAGAACCGTCTTCTAAGGCTAAAATCGCTTTAATCTTTTTTGTCATCTTTTTTCTCGGTGTAGACGACCTGGCCTGCAATGAGTGTCATCACCACCTTCCCTTTAAATTCGCACTGATCGAAAGGGGAATTATGACTCTTGGAGCCCCCTAAACTCGCATAGTAACGAAAAGTCCGACTCCCGTCGACCAACGTTAAATCCGCCGGAGAGCCCATGGAAAGAGTCCCTGCCGGTAGCCCCAAAAGTTTGGCAGGTTGAATCGTCATCTTTTCGATCAACTCGGACAGAGAAAGAGTTCCCGATTCGACCAACCGCAAAGATAGAGAGAACGCGGTCTCTAGGCCAATCATTCCAAAAGCGGCTTGGCAGATATCGACATTCTTAGAGTTGATATCGTGTGGAGCATGATCGGTTGCGATACAATCGATCACCCCTTCTTTTAACCCCTGCCATAAAGCTTGACGATCCTTCTCGGAGCGAAGAGGAGGATTCACTTTCGCGTTCGTATCATAGTCTTGTAAGGCCTCCTCGGTAAGAATCAGATGATGAGGGGTCACTTCCGCAGAGATCCGGATCCCGCGTTCTTTGGCGCGCCGAATGAGATCCACTGAGCCTTTCGTGCTGACATGAGCGATGTGGAGATGCGCTCCCGTCAACTCTGCAAGAAGAATGTCACGAGCCACCATGATCTCCTCAGAGGCCGAGGGAATCGCTGGAAGCCCCAGTCGTGTCGACCAATACCCTTCATGCATCACCCCTTCGCTGGAAAGATTTTTATCCTCGCAGTGCGAGATCATAGGCAGATCAAAATTTCGAGCGTACTCCATCGCTCTCCGCGTGAGATTGCCATTCATGAGGGGTCGTCCATCATCGGAGATTGCCACAGCCCCCACCTCCCTCATCTCGGCGATCTCCGCAAGCTCCTCCCCTTGGAGCCCTTTTGAAACCGCTCCAATCGGATAAACATGGACCCCATTGGCCTCGCGCGCTTTTCCCAAAATATATTCGGTGATCGCTCCGTGGTCATTCACCGGATGAGTGTTCGCCATACAACAAATGGTAGTAAATCCCCCTGCGACAGCGGCATTACAACCGGTCTGAACCGTCTCCTTGTACTCTTCTCCAGGCTCCCGAAGATGGGTGTGAAGGTCAACGAATCCCGGAAAAATGGCAAGCCCCTTCGCGTCAATCGTCTCTCCTTCTTGCTTCGGAATGGCGCCTTGTCGTTCAATGGCTGCGATCTTCCCATTTTCAATCAAGAGATCGAACTCCCCTTCGTGAGAAGATCCAGGATCGATTAGTTTTCCATTAAGGATTCGTATCTTCATTCCCTTGTCCTAGGAGTAAGTAAAGGAGAGCCATCCGAATGGCCACTCCATTGGCCACCTGCTCCAAAATCACTGAATAAGGGCCATCGGCCACCTCGGTAGCGATTTCAATTCCTCGATGGATCGGCCCCGGATGCATAATCATCACATCGGGTCGCGCTTGGCGAAGCTTTTGCAGATCCAAGCCAAAGAAACGAGCATACTCTCGCGTGGATGGGAAATAAGCGCCGTCTTGGCGTTCTAGCTGGAGCCGAAGCATCATGATGATGTCAACCCCTTCGATAGCCGACTCCACTCGATCAAAGGCCTCTACCCCCAATCGTTCAATCTCTAAAGGGAGCATCGTTCGAGGGCCTGCGACTCGAACGCTTGCCCCCATCTTGGTAAATCCCCAGATATTGGAACGGGCCACTCGACTGTGAGCCACATCCCCCACGATGGCGATCTTCAAACCTTGGATCTTCCCCTTCCTTTCCTTCACCGTCATGAGATCGAGAAGCGCCTGCGTCGGATGTTCATTCATGCCGTCACCGGCATTGACGACGGAACAGCGAACCCATCGAGCCAGCAGGTGAGGGACACCTGAGACCGAGTGACGAACCACAATCACATCGGGGGCCATCGCTTCGAGGGTCCGGGCCGTGTCCACCAAAGTTTCTCCCTTGGTTAAGCTGCTTGTATTGGCCGTGAGATTAATCGTATCGGCCGAAAGTCGTTTGGCCGCAATCTCAAAAGAGGTTCGTGTTCGCGTGCTCGGCTCGAAGAAAAGATTGACAACCGTTTTCCCGCGCAGGGTCGGAACCTTTTTAATGGGGCGTTGGGAAACTTCTTTCATCGAGGCTGCCGTTGTTAAGATTTGTTCGATCTCAGTGGCTGAGAGCCCTTGAATTCCCAAAAGATGCCTTTTTTGCCAGCCGTTATTCAACGGATCCCTCCCTAATCAAAACTTGATCCTCTTTCCCACTCTCTTTTAACGAAACCTCCACATTCTCATGTCGCGAGGTGGGGATATTCTTCCCAACGTAATCGGGCCGAATGGGCAGCTCTCGATGTCCGCGATCGATCAAAACAGCGAGCTGCAAAGTCTGAGGCCGACCGAAATCAACGATCGCATCCATGGCGGCTCGAATGCTTCGACCGGTGAAAAGAACATCGTCGACTAGCACGACATTTTTATCATCGAGTGAAAATGGGATCTCTGTCGCTCGAACCTGAGGCGTTTTGTTTCTTAGAGCGATGTCGTCGCGGTAAAGGGTGATATCCATGATCCCGATTGGCACCTCTATTCTCTCGAACTCACGAATTTTTGCGCCAAGCCTCTGCGCAATAAAGACCCCTCCTGTTCGGATACCCACGAGAACGACGTTTTTTGCCCCCTGATTCCTCTCAAGGATCTCATGAGCCATTCGGCTGAGGGCTCGATCCATGGCTTCGGCGTCTAGAATTTTGCGTTCAGTTTGCATGAATTCACCCACGTGGGGACACTTTTTCCACCCAAAAACCCCACTTAAAAATGTCCCCATAACAAAAAACCCCTGCAGCGAACCTATCGCTGAGGGGTTTACCTGTAAATCTCTTTTTTCTTGCTTCCACTGCTTCTCCTTGCTGATCTCACCGGATCAGCTTAAAGGATCGATTTTCCTGATTCTAACGTTTTGAACCCAACTTGTCAATAAGAATTTTTAAACTCTGCTCCCAGGGAATCGATTCCTGGGTTTGAGCTTGAAGATCCCGCAGGATCCCCTCCCTCTTTTGGAGTTCTTGATCCCCTAAAATTAAGACGTAATGGGCTTGCAAACGATCGGCGCGGCGCATCTGGCTTTTGAGACTCTTTCCTTCCGAATCCCATTCCACTGAAATCCCGACATTCCGAAGGTTCCGAATCAGAGAGACAACCTCCTGAGCCGCCCTCTCTCCTAAAGCAGCCACAAAAAGTTTAAGCCCCTCTTTCTTATCCGGTTGAAGGAGCAATGAGAGCCGCTCCAATCCCGCAGCCACCCCAATCGCCGGAGTGGGCCTCCCCCCCAATTGTGAAACGAGGTCATCATAACGTCCACCCGCAGCAATGGCGTTTTGGGCGCCAAGCGAATCGCTCGTGTATTCAAAAGCAGTTCGGGTGTAATAATCCAATCCACGAACAAGCGATGGATCCTCTTCATAAGACACCTGCAAAGTTTTTAATCCCTCGAGCAACCGAGATCGATGGCCCTTGCAATCCTCGCAAAGAGAATCCAATGTTTTAGGAGCTGCGTGAACAACACTACGACATCCCTCTTGTTTACAATCAAAAACACGGAGCGGGTTCCGCTCAATTCGTCTCTGACAATCAGCGCAAAGCCTGTTTTGGAGTGGCAACAGATAATTCATTAATCTCTTGCGATAGTCGGTCCGACACTTTGAGCATCCCAAAGAGTTCAACCGAAGCTGGATATCTTTTAAGCCCAAACGACTCCAGAGCTCCTGCAAAAGAGAGAGAAGTTCTGCGTCGACCCAAGGGGAAGACCACCCAAAAATCTCCACCCCTAATTGATAAAATTGCCGCTGCCGCCCCTTTTGAGGACGCTCATGTCGAAACATCGGTCCGTAATAGAAGATCTTCCAGGTTGGATCCTGATTTTTCTCGGAATGCTCGATATAGGCTCTCACCGCTCCGGCCGTCCCTTCCGGGCGCAAAGTGAGCGACTCTTCGTTTCGATCCATGAGAGTGTACATCTCCTTTTCGACAATATCGGTGGTCTCCCCAATCGTTCTTGAGAAAAGCTCGGTCGGCTCCAAAATCGGCAAGAAAACCCTTTCAAAACCAGCCGGCTTCAGAATCGATTCCGCGGTTCGAAGGATCTTCTCGTATTGGTCTGATTCCGGTGACACAACATCACGGAATCCCCGTATCCTTGATATTTTCATAGTTTACATTTCATCCTCTCCCCTTTGGGGAGAGTGGAAACCAGTGGGTTCTAGCGGTCTGTTAAGTGGCGATTGAATATAGCCTCTAATTCCTGTGGAGTGTAAATCGCCAATACCGCCCCTTTAAAATCCTTTGGGTTGCGGGTCACAATCGCTTGGGCTCCGATATGCCTTGCCGCTTCATGAATAACAGAATCTTCAAAGTCAAGAAATTTAGCTGTAATGGCTGTTTCGAGCACGGTGCGATTCACAGGAGCAATCTCAAAAAGGGCCATTATTTTTTTAACCTCAACCCTCGCTTGCTGGGTCCCAACAGCCTTTGCTGCGATATAGTGGATCGTTGTTACCGTTGTTGCGCAAATACTCCCCTCGATTTCTCCTGTCTCCACTTTTGCAAAGAGACTTGCCGCTGGGGCTGAAAAAGGCCTCCTATCGAGCAGGACATCCAGGACGACATTGGTATCAAAAAGCACCTTCATCGGTACTTTTTCCTAAGGTGTCGGCGGTAATCCTCCTCATCCACCCTCGCTCCTCGAAGAGATCCCTTGAGCGACCGAACCAGCGGGGTCAAACTCGTAGATGAAGTCTTTTGTGAAAGAAGGGCAAAATAACCCGCTACCATTTGAGAGAGAGATCTCCCCATCCGCTCTGAACGAGCCTTTGCGAGTCCTATCAAGTAACTATCGAGCCTAAGGGTCAGTTTTTTTTGCACAATACACCATTCTAAGGTTAGGGTTATAAGACGTACAAATTGGTTTTAAGTATACGTCATGCTTTTTATGATGTCAAGATTCCTCCACTTTATCAGCAGAAACAACAGAATTTCTGCTAAACTTCTTAGCTAAATACATGGCTTGATCCGCGACGTGCAAAAGATCTCTTCGCTTGGCCGCATGGTCGGGGTAGGAAGCGACCCCCGTAGAGGCTGTGAGCGAGACATTGATCCCCTCTCTCGAAAGAAAACGATGCCTTTCAATGGCGCTCCGAATTCGCTCTGCGATTTTCAAAGCTATCGAATGTGTCGCCTGAGTTAGAAGCACCACGTATTCATCTCCTCCAAATCGAAAGACCAGATCTTGGTCCCGAACCGCCTTTTGCAACACCTCCGCAAACTCTCGAAGAACCTTTCCTCCCATAAGATGGCCATAGCCGTCGGTCACCTCTTTAAAAAGATCCAGATCGATAAACAGTATGGAAAAATGGCTGTGCTGACGCTTCGAGTGAGTCATCTCTTTTTCCAAGGCTAGATCCAGGAATCGCGTGTTGAGCAATCCAGTCAGCGGATCAAAATAGGCCAGGCTTAAAAAATCGGTATATTCTGTGGGCTTAGGCCATGAAATTGCGATATGACTTGCAATAAATCGGACCTGTCCTTGCTCTTTTTTTGAAAAAAACCGCTGATTTCCGTCGCGCAACATCAAACATCCCCCCTGAGAGATCCGCTCTACCAGAAGAGGGACATAGAGCAGATGCCATCTCTTCCCTTTGGGATCTAAGCGACAAGACCGCAAGGCTATTAAATCGGACACCTCATCTAACGGCTGTTTGACACGATTTTCTAGATAAGCGAACCACCGCCGACGATAGGATTCTGAAACGCCCTGCCGAACCCATCTTTTTCCTTCAGGATCGACGGTAACACATCCCATGTGTGAATGGAGGAACTCCAGAAAAATCCCTAAAATCTTCTTGGGCAATTGGGTTGCATCGCGATTCAAAACAGAACGAGGAACATCCATGAGTTGGACCGGGATTTTCTGCTTTCCCGTTTCCATGATCCTCTCCAAATGAACATTGTGCAAGCTAGCAATAATTTGTTCCGGGATAACCGGTTTTACAACGTAATCGCTGGCTCCATTCCGAAAGGCGTCCACAGCGTTCTCCACAGAAGAAACCCCCGTGAGGACAATCACCTTTGCGTTGGGTTGCAACATCTTAAAAGCTCTCACAGCCGGCGCGGTTTTCTCGGAGTGAAGCCAAAGCTCTGTGATAATGATGTCAAAAGAATCGGCCCGACATTTCCCGAGAGCCCCTGTTAAAGAGGAAGCCTCCTTTACAACAAATCCCTGATGCTTGAGAGCCTCACGAATGCGTCGGCGACTCACAGGATCTTCATCCGCAATCAAGAGACTCGATTTGTCCTTCGGAGACGCCATGTTCGGATCATTCTTTCAAACACTCCCCCCAAAGTCAATGCAATCCTGAAACTTGCCCACCCTTATCTTCCTGGAGCAACTCCAAGAAATTTTGGACCTATCGGTGGGAAAAGTTCACGGGAATGTTTTTTCTCGCTTCACTCACAAGATTTTTGACCCCTCTAAGGCT
>JACQOV010000053.1 GCA_016202395.1 Deltaproteobacteria bacterium | reverse complement strand
GGAAAGCCGGTTATACCGGAAGGCTTTTTCCCGCCGGCTCGCCCCGGAAGGGTGCGACCGGAGCTTCGGAGCCGCTTGAACTTTTCCCACCGAACCAATCAAAAATCTTGCGAGTGAAGCGAGAAAAAACATTCCCGTGAACTTTTCCTACCGACAAGTCAACAATCTCGCTATCCTATCATTGTTTTGAGGCGGCGGATTCTTTCTTCCACCGGGGGATGGGTGCTAAAAAGCCGAACGATCCCCTTTCCTGAAAAAGGATTCACGATGAAAAGATGAGCGGTTGCGGGGTTGACCTCCATCGGCCTCCTCCCTTTTGCAAAATGGAGTTTCTCTAATGCCGCGGCCAGTGGCAAAGGATTCCCTACAATTCGAGCCCCGCTCGCATCGGCGCCAAATTCCCGAGATCGAGAGATCGCCAACTGAATCAACGTAGCGGCTAAAGGGGCCAAGATCGTCATGGCTAGAAGAGCAATCATGTTGTTCCCTCCTCCTCGATGATCTCGGGAACCTCCCATCCCAAAGAAGGCCGCCCAACGGGCCATATTCGCTATCATCATGATAGCCCCCGCGATGGTTGCAGCAATCGAGCTCACCAAGATATCTCGATTCTGAACATGGGCCAGCTCATGGGCAAAAACCCCTTCGAGCTCTTCATCGTTTAAGAGTTGTAAAATCCCTTCCGTTGCGGCAACGGCGGCATGCCTTGGATTTCGACCTGTGGCAAAGGCATTGGGGGCCTGCGAAGGAACCACATAAACTCGGGGCATGGGAAGGCTAGCCTTCTGAGAGAGCCGTTGAATAATTCGGTAAAGCCGCGGGGAGGCGGATTCGCTGACCTCTTTAGCCCGATACATCGCCAGGACCAACTTGTCGGAGAACCAATAGGCTCCAAAATTCATGAGAGCCGCAAAGATAAAGGCGAAAGCCATCCCCTGATCTCCTCCAAAGATCTTCCCTATCGCTAAAAGAAGTCCCGTGAGCAACCCCAAAAGAATGACTGTTTTTAGTTGATTCATGTTTTCCCTCCTTTAGGGCACCTCTAAAAACTATCTTCTACTGCAAAAACAGGCTCTGGCCTGCGACTGCGTCAGATTTCACAAAAAGTCCTCAACGTAGCGCTTTGGCTACGTTTGCGGGCTTTTTGTTCATCTTCCTTGTCTCGGCTCAGTTTCTGTTTTTTCGTGACGAACATAGTTTTTAGAGGTGCCCTTTACTTTCTAGGATTCATCGGATTTCTTTTCTCAAACTGCTCAATCAGCTTTCGAGATTCTGCATCGATTTTCGAAGGGAGCTTCACCTCCACTTGCACGTAGAGATCTCCATGCTCTCCTGTTTTCCGGTCGAGCAACCCCTTTTCTCTCAATCGAAGTCGTTGCCCTCCCGAAGTTCCGGGAGGGATCGTCAAAGTGACCCGCCCATTCAGTGTCGCTACATCCACTTTTGTTCCCAAAGCAGCCTCTCCTACAGTGATGGGAAGTTTCATAACCAGATCATTCCCATCGATTTCGAAAAGAGGGTGTTTGGCGATCTCCACGATTAGATAGAGATCCCCTCGAGCCCCTCCAAAAGGCCCACCCTCCCCTTTTTCAGGAACACGAATCTTTGAGCCGGTTCGAGCTCCCGCAGGGATCTGAACCTCAACCCGCTCCCCCCCAATCGCGACTAATCTACGGGTCCCATGAGCGGCCTCTTCTAAAGTAAGGACAATCTTTTGCTCAACATCCTGTCCAGCGCTGGCATAGGTCGTCCCCCCTCTTCGACCAAAAACATCCCCAAAGAGATCCTCAAAACCTCCAACTCCCTCTCCACCAAAATGGAAGGTCTGATGGCGAGCTCCTCCTCCCCTTTTTCCAAAAGGATCAAATCCTCCTCCAAAGACAAACCCTCCTTGATCGTACTGGCGTCGCTTCTCAGAATCGCTCAAAACCTCATAGGCCTCCGAGATTTTCTTAAATCTCTCCTCAGCCTTCTTGTTTCCAGGGTTAAAGTCGGGGTGGTATTTGCGCGCAAGCCTGCGATAGGCCTTACGAACTTCATCCGTAGAGGCCTGTTTAGAAACTTCTAAAATTTTATAATAATCTTCGGCCATTCCTCCGCTTAGTCGATGCTGATCTGCTTGGCGCGATCCGGTTCGCTCTTCGGAACAGAAACCTCTAAAATCCCGTCTTTGTATTTTGCCTTAATCTTGTTCCGGTCGACCGAGGTGGGAAGGGTAAAGCTTCGCTGAAACCCTCCGTAACCCCGCTCAATCCGATGATAATTCTCTTCCTTCACGTCCTTTTCAAAGCTACGCTCCCCCTTCAAGATGAGCACGTTGTCTTTGACCTCGAGATTAATCTTATTCCGGTCCACCCCCGGCAGTTCCGCCTTCAATATAATCTCAGCATCTGTTTCATAAATATCAACGGACGGAGACCACCCTCCGGGAACTAAACCCTCTTCTGGAACACGGGAGCGAGTCAAGGTGTCCTCGAATAGACGGTTCATTCTCTCCTGAAGGGCGACTAAATCACGAAACGGATCCCATCTGACAATAGCCATGTTCGTCAACCTCCTTGTCTGGATCCCCGCTCCCCGATCGCTGTCGGGGACAAGCTTCGCGGGGATGACATCTAAGATTTATCCTCATACTGAGCGTCAATCACATCATCATTGGTTCCCGTCTTCGCCTTCTTCTCTTCTTCTCCAGGCGAAGAGGTCGTTTGGGCCTGCCGATAAAGAACCTCTGCGATCTTGTGAGAGACCTGTGTGATCCGCTCCATCGCAGACTTCATGGCTGAAAGTTCCTCAGACTTGAGGGCTTGCCTCCCCTCTTCGAGAGCCTCTTCAATCGGCTTTCGATCCGGCTCTGTAATCTTCTCTTTATTTTCATTCAACAACTTTTCGGTGCTGTAGATCAGGCTGTCGAGATGGTTTCGCGTATCCACTTGCTCCCGTCGTTGCTTGTCCTCTTCGGCGTGAGACTCTGCGTCCCGAACCATCTTCTTGATCTCCTCCTCGTTCAAGCCACTGGAGGCGGTAATCGTAATCTTCTGCTCTTTGGCCGTCGCCATATCCTTGGCCGAGACGTTGACAATCCCATTGGCATCGATGTCGAAAGTCACCTCAATTTGAGGAACTCCTCGAGGGGCAGGCGGAATCCCCACTAAATGGAATCGCCCCAAAGTCCGGCCGTCTCGAGCCATCTCCCGTTCCCCCTGAAGCACATGAATCTCCACACTGGTTTGACTATCTCCCGCCGTTGTAAAGACTTGGCTCTTTCGAGTGGGAATCGTGGTATTCCTCTCGATTAAACGGGTCATCACCCCTCCCAACGTTTCAATTCCCAAAGAAAGAGGGGTCACATCTAGAAGCAACAGATCCTTCACATCCCCCGCAAGAATCCCTGCTTGAACCGCAGCTCCAACCGCCACCACCTCATCGGGATTCACAGTTCGGTTAGGTTCTTTTCCAAAGAGTTTCTTGACTAACTCCTGGATTTTTGGGACTCGAGTGGAACCTCCAACCAAAACCACCTCATCAATCTGACTGGAATCGAGCCCTGAATCCTTCAATGCCTTTTTACAGGGACCCACACTCCGTTCCACCAGATCTTCGATCATCCGTTCGAATTGAGTCCGGCTAAGACGAATATTGAGGTGTTTAGGACCCGAAGCGTCGGCCGTGACAAAAGGGAGATTGATCTCTGTTTCGGTTCGACTTGAAAGCTCAATCTTGGCCTTCTCTGCCGCCTCCTTTAAGCGTTGCAACGCCATCTTATCCTTGCTCAAGTCAATCCCTTGATCCTTTTTAAACTCGGCGACAAGCCAATCGATGATCCGTTGATCAAAGTCGTCCCCTCCCAGATGGGTATCTCCGTTGGTCGACTTAACCTCGACGACGTTATCCCCTACTTCGAGGATCGAAATATCAAACGTTCCCCCTCCGAAATCGTAAACCGCAATCTTCTCGTCCTTCTTTTTGTCTAACCCATAGGCTAGAGCCGCCGCGGTGGGCTCATTGATGATTCGTTTGACATCAAGCCCCGCGATTCGCCCCGCATCCTTGGTCGCTTGGCGTTGGCTATCATTAAAATAGGCAGGGACGGTGATGACCGCCTCTTTCACCGGCTCACCCAGATAGTCTTCGGCCGCTTTCTTAAGTTTTTGCAGGATCTTCGCGGAAATCTCAGAGGGAGACCATTCTTTCCCTCCAGTGGCAATCCTCACATCCCCGTTCTTCACGTTGATGACCTTATAAGGAACCATCTTGATCTCTTCGGGGACCTCATTGTAACGACGCCCCATGAATCGTTTAATCGAGTAAACGGTGTTTTCAGGATTGGTTACCGCCTGACGTTTGGCCACTTGTCCCACCAAAATCTCACCGTCTTTAGTGAAGCCCGCAACAGAGGGGGTCAGACGACTCCCCTCTTCATTAATGAGCACCTTGGGCTCCCCCCCCTCCATAATGGCCACAACGGAGTTGGTGGTTCCTAGGTCAATACCAATAATTTTCCCCATGGTTTAGGCTCCTTTCCATAACAAAAAATTCCACTGCACTTAAAGCTCTAGGGTGAAGTTATGCACGGTAGCCTTGGATGTCAAGAAGAGGCCAAGAAGTTCTTCCCGCCCACGCAAGAAATTTTGGGAGCGCCCTTTAGGGGAGGTAGGTCTCTGAACTCGCTAGCATTTCTCGCCTAGCCACTGCCACCGCCTTTGGCGGGACCCCGCCAAAGGCGGGAAAGGGCCGATTTCTGCCTGCCCGCAGCGGCTACGCCGCAGACGTTGCAGGCGGGCTGTTTGAGGCCGAAGGCCGAGTTGAAGATTCTCGAAACGAGAATCTCCGAAATGCAAGGAATTAGGTCATGGTTGTTAACTTCATTTTCAGAAATCGAGCGACCGAGCCTTAGAGGGGCCAAAAATCTTGTGAGTGAAGCGAGAAAAAACATCCCCGTGAACTTTTCCCACCAACAAGCCCAGAAACTTCTTGGCCCACCTTAAAATCTAAAAACAGGCTAGTCACTAGGGCCGGAGACGATCTCCACACTCTCAAACTCAACCGAACTCGGCTCTATCTTCTTTTGGCGTCGTCGCCCCATCTCCCGTTCCTGATTGAGCTTGCTCTTAAACTTCTTGACGCGATGAAAGAGTTCATTGAAGGCCTCATGAACCGCAAAGAGCGGATCGGCCTCTTTGTCACTCACATAGAGCGTCCTTTGAGGGAACGAAAGATTCAAAGAAGAGATGTACTCCTCCCGTTTAGGATGCTTTTCAAAAACAACCTGAAGATGAACGGCATCTTCCGGAAACGAGGGAAGAAGTTTCCTCAACTTCGTTATTTTCTCCTGAATCTTTTCTTCTAATAGGCCGCTTCCTTGCATGTGGCGATAATGAATATCCGTTCTCATGTTAAATCAAAAGACCTCCCATCTTTCCAAAACGCTCCAACCTTCCCCCTGCGGGAACATACTCTACCGGCCGATTTTTCCCCAGAACTTGGCGGGCCACCTCCTCACCGAGATCGGGAATCTTCTCCAACGGCTGCGCGCAGTGAGGACACCGCCTCTCCCCTCTCTCCCCCAGATAGTCGCATGAAGAACAATGGGTCCCTGAAACCTTGAAAGGCTCCACCAAATAGAGGGAGGCAAGGCGACCCAATTGCAACGCCTTTAAGGTTTCTCGGACCCCCAATACCGCTTTCCCAAGTTTCTGCTTCTCTTGAAGCTCCCCCACTTTTTCATCTCCCCATTGACGCCGCAATTTCATCTCGACCTCCGAGGTTCTCTGCAACACCTCGGAGAGCGATATTTGAATAGGAACTGCCCATTGATCGACAATCCTCTCCTCAAGATAAGGGTGAAGAGATCCCCAAAACTCTTTAAGCGTTGCCAAATTCCCCCCCAAGATCAGGAAGTCAAACCGATTTTGCTTGAAATAGCGGAAGACCTGATCGGCCACCTCTTTCCAATGCTGATGAACGCGATCTTCAATATGACGCGCAATCCGTTTTGCGGAGTAACCTGCAAATCCTCCGGCCTTCACTTTAGGAGGGACATCGCTGTTGATCGTTATCCGCTCCCCCACAGCCCCTAAATAGACCTCGACAAAGCGGGCTCGACCTCGATCTACAAGCAATACCCCCCAGCGATGGTACTGCTGAATTAAAGAAAGGAGCGGAGTGATGTGAGGTTTTGGGTTGATGAAGAGGTCGGAGGGGAACCCTTGAGGAAGGTAAATCACCTCCCACAGCTTCCGAGGACCACAAGCAAAGAGAGCCAGGCCATTGCTGGAGCGACGGTCCAGCCCCTCGTTCACAAAGTCTTGGATTCGGCCAAGATCTCTAGAGACCTCCTGTTGTTGATGGGTCGTAAGCCCCCACCGCGCTAACTTCCTCTTTTTGGTTTGGATAATGCTCTTGACTGCTAGAGCGTCGGCACCCGCCTTGGGACGCTGCGAATCAAATCGAAGGTAGAGGCTGCTGACGTAATTGGGGTCACCGTTGAATTGCCGAACCGATTCTACCTGGTTCAGATTGATCATGAGCTCTCCTGTACAATAGATCTCCGTTAAGATCCTGTCAAGAGTTTTTAGGAGAAGAAGATTCCTCCAGATCTAAGATCTCTTTCCCCCCCGCATAGGAACGTGTTTCGTAGCGGGTTATCTTCCCAATCTTTCGAACAAGATCGGCCATCCGATCCGCCTGCTGCGCAATGGTCTCCACACGCGCTCTGACTTTTGCATTCCGTGTCAGCTCTTTTTTCAGCATCTCTGCGGCTCCCAGAATGACCATCAAAGGCTGATTGAGCTCATGAGCCGCTGCCCCTGCCAGTTGGTGAATGGCCTCTGCCCGCTCTTTCTCCAGGAGCGCTGTTTGAGTCCTTTTGAGCTCCTCGTTGGTTTTTTCGAGATCGCGCGCATACTCTAAAACTTTTCGTTGCTCCTCTTCAATCTGACAACGAAGCTCAATTCTCTCCATGACCCTCTCAATGGTCAAGCGAAGGAGATCAAAATCGAACGGCTTTTGGATGTAATCCTGCGCCCCCATTCGCATCGCCTGGATCGCGGTATCGAGTGTGCCATAACCGGTGATGACCACCACCTGTGTTCCAGGATAATTTTTATGGATCTGCTCAACGAGACCCAGCCCTGTCATCCCGGGAAGGCGGATATCGGTCACCACAAGATCGATCTTGCGGGCCTGAAGGTGTGTCAACCCTTCTTCCCCTCGTTCGACGCCAAAAACGGTATACCCCAGACTTTTCAAAAGGGATTGAAGATTGGTTCGAAGAGGCTTTTCGTCCTCAACAACTAAGATAGAACCACGGTAGGAGGCTGCCATAGAAACCCTCCAGTGAATGCATTACCTGCGCAGAATAACCAAAAACGCAAGGAATATCAAGCCATTTATCGCAGCTAAATCAAGCTGCAAAGGGATTGGTACAGGGCCTTTTCTTGGGAGGCTAAACGGGCCATCAGACCTGCTGTTTTCGATAAAAGGTCACTCCGATCGGCTTCGCTAAACTCCTTCATCTGCAAAGCCACCTCGGTCCAAAGATCGGCGATCTGGCGCATCTGTTCGGCCCCCTTCCAACTCTGAAGCTCCGGAACCTTGGGGCAAGCCTCCTCCAAAAAATCGGCATAGAGCCGACGGAAGGCCCCTCCTCCAGTACCCCGTTTTTCGATGGTTTGATAAAAAAATCGCCCGATCCATGCGCGATCCTCCTTCTCAATCCATCGAGGAAACTCCTTGGAAAGAGACTCTATCCCTAAAACGCCGCAAGCCCCTTCCAAAGGCCCCGCAGAGAGCATCGCTTCCGCATTCTTTTTTAAGGCGCTTCGCAAAACAGGAGCCCAATCTTTGGGAAGTTTAAAAATCACCGCTTCAAAATAATCGTTCTGAACGCTAATGGGAAACGATTCAACCCATCGCGCTTTCTTCAATGATTCAATCGGGAGCTCTTGCAATCCTTCCCAATGAGTGTCGGAAACATAGGCTTTTCCTTGGCCACGATCGATCCCCCAAAGGACGATGGCATGCCCCGCAAAATGGGTTTTGGTTTGATAATAGTCGAGATGGCGAAGATCGGTCCGAAGTAAAACGGGCGCCCCTCGTTCTAGCGCCTTCTCGGCCAGCTCCAAAGCTGCTTCTGGATCGGTTTCCGTTTTCCACTCGAAAGGGATGCCGATATTTCGAAAAAAATTCCCCTCCAGATCAGCACATCGAAGAAAAATACGATGACTGGGGCTTTGCCCTGGCGTGGACAAAGAATAGAACGCAAGCCCCTCTCCCAATCCAAAGCAAAAAGGCTCTGAGAGAGAGTGACCTTGGAAATGAGCAATGTCACTGAGAGCTACCGATCCGCAGTGTTTCCCTGGCTGGTGATACCAATTCGGAATAATCACAAGGGCACCATAAATTAAAGCCCTTGAGAGAGCCCCGATCGAAGGAATCGACGATAAGTATCGAGTTCCGTATCAAGATAGTTAAAAAGTTCAACGATGTTGCGACGATTCTGACCAAAATCAGCGATACCCACCCGCGAAGAAGATTTCGCATCGACCATGGAGCCGACTCCATTTGGCTGAATCTCAATCCGAACGTCGTCGGTAAATCGGAAAGTGGGGGTTTGCCGCGTGGCGTGGATCGTTTTTCGGACGGAATCGCGACTCTCGAGTCCCCAGTGAGAGAACTTCTCCATAATCAACTGCGAGAGAACGTTCCACAAGACCTCAGGAGGCTCCGCGTAGTGTCGCGTTCGAAGAACAGGGTTAAAGGCCTCCTCATCGGTGTGGGCCTCATGCTGTGTGAGATCCCTCACCAACGTTGCCGCAGTTCCATAAACAACCTTAAAGAGGCTTAAAGGATTCAAGACCCCTCGATGATTACAACTTCACACCCCTCTCGTCAATCTCCTCACCTCTCCCCAAAAAAACTGAAACTCATCCTTTGGAGAGGCCCACCTCGAAGATTTTGTATCCTTAAGGAAAAATTTGGGATAGATTGACCATGTAAATATCGCTATCACCATCTCTTTCGTCTTCCCACACAACGATATCCCCATAAACCTTAGCATTGTCTTGATTGGCTTCATTAGACGTGATCCTAATCTCAGCAGGATCTCCCCATCTGAACCTTGGCAAGGCAGTCATCTGCCGAAAAGTCTCTACGGACCCAGCATCAGGAAAACGTGCAATTCCATCATATCCTAATATTTCTGAAGCTGACGGCAGATCTTTAAAATCGAAATACAAGTCCTCATCAAGATAATTCGGAACCTCATCACCATCTGAATCGACATCCAAATCATATAAATAAATATCGTTATTACCATGTCTCTTGTCCGTCCAGACAACTTTATTATTAAAGATTGATGGATTACTACTCTCTCCTGAATAAGTGATCTGAATCTTAGCGGGATCGGGATTTAAGCGAACATCCTCTAAATAATTCGAGATTCTATCTCCGTCAGAGTCAACGTTTAAATCATAGAGGCAGATCATGCCTGCTTCTTTCCAGATGATAAAATTTTGATAAATATCTACAGCTGTTTGATCCTCTCCATCAAATGTGATCTGAATCTCTTCTGAATCGGGACGTGGATCTTCCAGATCATAGAGAAAAACATCGTCTTGAATTCCATCTCGCCGTTCGTACCAAACAATTTTGCTCCCATAAATCTTTGGCCAACTGGCTCCGTTACTGCTCTTTAGACTGTATATCATTCGCTCCGCAGGATCGGGATCGGGCCGATGATCACTAGGATCCCCATCATCGATTACATCTTCAAGATAGTTGGGAATACCATCTCCATCTGAATCAACACTTAAATCGTAAACATAAATGTCATAATAATTTCCATTCCTTCCATCATTCCAAATAACGTGATTTCCATAAATACTTGGACGTATCTGACTCAGCGATGCTTTTGTAAGCTGAACCTGCACATTAAAACCCAAATCATATAAATAGACTTCACTAATACAAACGCGCTAAGTGATGTGACATAACCGTCTAATCTTTTGTGGAGACCATGAATGCGTCGTTGTCCGAACAGTTGTCCAAATAATATCCAGGCTTTCAAACCAGCGATTAG
>JACQOV010000055.1 GCA_016202395.1 Deltaproteobacteria bacterium | reverse complement strand
TCGCCAGTCACGGACTCGGGACTCTGGCCACCGCAAGTGCGGTTGGGAGCGCCGAGATCACCGATGCATCGATTGCCACAGCCGATATCGCCGACAGCGCCATTACGACAGCAAAAATCTCCGACGGAACCATTGCCAATGCCGACATTAGCACCACGGCAACCATTGTTTTAAGCAAACTGGCTTCTGGAACTTCTGCCCAAATCATTGTTGGCGATGCCACCGGCGTTCCCACCTATGTGGCTCTGAGTGGCGATGCCACGATCTCTAATGCTGGAGCTTTAAGCATTGCGTCCAATGTAGTAAATCAAGACGAGCTTGCCGCCACAATCACTTTCGCCGATGCAGATCTTGTGGATCTTTCCTCCATAAACGCTTCAGGGACTGGTGAGGGATTAAAACTCCCTCAGGCCACCAGTGTGTCTTCGGCCACCGCCGAAGGACAAATCTCCTGGGACACCGATAACGATCTTCTCTACGTTGGAACAGGAGCTGCAGTGACGCAAGTGAGCAATCCCTTCGGCACCGCGATCGATCTCGGAGGAGCCGAGGTCACCGGCACTTTGGGAGTTGGCAATGGAGGAACAGGATCTGCAACCACTTTCACACAAGGCTCTGTGGTCTTCGCAGGAGCCTCCGGAGTTTACTCCCAAGACAACTCCAACCTCTTCTGGGACGACACGAATGACGAGCTCGGCATTGGAACCGCAAGCCCTGCGGGGATGTTCGACATCTCCAAAGCGAAATCGGGAACCCCTTCCGCCTCGGTGGGACCTTATCTTTCCATTTCAACCTCGACCTTTACCGATAACAACACCGCTGCAAGCAGCACGGCCACAGGGATGGTCTTTAATTCGATCGCCGTCCCCACACTCGCCGCTACCAACACCAGCGTAACGACAACCGATGCCGCAACTCTATACATTGCAGGCGCTCCCTCTGCAGGAAGCAACCAAACAATCTCCAATGCCCACGCGCTCTGGGTCGATGCAGGTGGAGTCCGCTTGGACGGCGCTATTGGCATCGGCGGAACCGAACCGAGCGCCGCAGCGGAATTGTTCCACGATCCCGACATCAGCCAATCCTCCACCTACTATGGAATATTTAATCGACTGGAGCAAACTAGCACTGGGGATGTCGTGGCCATGCAGAGTTCCGCGCTGCACGATGCCACCAACGATGCAACCGATGTTTCCAATCTCTACGGCCTCTACGCCACCGCAGGCTCCGGCGCCGACGATACCGAATCAGGAGACGTCACAAACGCCTACGCCGTTTATGGAGATCTGATCGATGGGAGCTCTTCTAACGTCACCATCACGAATGGATACGCGATCTATGCCGGAAATATTGCTGGAAACGCAACGATCACGAACGCCTATGGAGTTTACATCGAAGACTTCAGCAGTGTCGGCGGCACGACAGACTATTCGATCTACTCTGCAGGAGGCGAAGCGCGATTGACAGCCGACAATATCCAAACAACGGTGACCGATGTTCTGAGCCTACACAACAGCACCGCCGCGGCAACAGGATCCCTCGCACAGTACTCCCCAACGATCCGGTTCCACGGTTCCTCCTGTGATACTAACGCCCAGAACAGCTGCACCGATTCCCAAAACATGGATTTCAAAATCTACAATACCACGGTGCAACACCTCACAGCCCCGAGCGCTCGATTGACGTTCGACTATTCGAAAGACGACGCCGCATTTGCAACCGCGATGATCATCGATACGAGTGGAAACGTGGGGATTGGCGAAACATCGCCCGAGGCGCGGCTTCATGTTGTCAAATCGGCGGGGATCGTTGCGGTTTTCGATCGCTCCGGCACCAGTGATGGCACGATCCTATCGTTTGAACAAGACGATACCGAACAGGGAAATATCACCGTCTCTTCCGGCAGTGTTACCCTGACCGCCTTTACGGGGGGACATGCGGGTTGGAGTAATTCTGATCGCAAGTTTCAATTTGGCGAGGTTTTAATCGCAACAGGCAACAACAAAACCCTTCATGATCGCCCCTTTGGAAAAGGAGAACCGATCTACGAAGTGAATATCACCGATCAAACGCAAGACAAACGAGTTTTAGGCGTCTACGCGGGGCCGTTCACACTCGGTGGTGAAACCTGGATCCTGGTTCATGCCGTGGGAAACGGTTTTATTTTGGTGACCGACACCAACGGTAACATCGAAGTGGGTGATTACATTACAAGCTCGGGGCGCGCCGGTTACGGCCAAAGGCAAGATGAAGAAGTGTTAGCAAACTACACCGTTTGCAAATCGATGATGAATGTCGATTGGAACGAGGTGCCCGTTGACCTTGAAAGAGGGTTTAAATGGAAACTGATCACCTGCACTTACACCGCAGGATAAATTTATGAGTTACTTTATAAACATTGTAAAAATAATATCTCCAGGCCTCTTGTGGCTTTATTTCGGGATCTTGGCCTTAGGCCCACAGGTCGCTTCTGCACTCCCTCCTCTCGAGATGCTCTACTGTGGGAACGTGACCGACACTCAAAGTCGCCCTTTTAAATCAGGCCAATTTATCCTCCGGATTTTAGAAGAGAACGGAACCGCTCTGTGGACCTCTTCTTCGGTGACTCCGAGCTTCTCCAGCAACGGTGACTTCTGTATCACCTTAGGCCGCGATACCGAACCTCTAACCACTTCGATCTTTTCTGGAGACGATTCTTTGTTCCTCGAAATCTCTTTCCGAGGGGATGGGTATAGCTCTTTTGAAACTCTCTATCCCTTAACCCCTCTCGTCTATGCCCCTTTTGCTGTTGTTTCGGCAAACTCCTCCAGTAGTGACGAAAGCGGAAGCAGTGACAGCGACTCTATTGTGGAAGGAACCGATGGCCTGGAGATCGCTACCGGGAACCTGACCCTTTCCACAGGAGATCTCATCCTCACCGAAGGGGATATCGAAGCCAGTGCAGGGATTATTTCTGCCTCCTCCGTCTCCGCTGGAAACCTCACGGTCGATTCCGGAACACTGGTGATCGATTCTGCCAACGACCGCGTGGGGATCGGAACAAGCTCCCCTCAAACGGGGCTCGATATTGCTAAAAACGTCTTAATCACTCCAACCACCACCACCGGCACAGGCATCTTAATCGATGCCTCTTCCGTCACGTCGGGTGTGGTTCTCGACATTGATGCTCAGGGTAATCTCACGGGAGGAGGCAACGCCCTGCGAATCAAGTACGACTCCAATAAAACCGGCTCCAGCGGCAAGATCTTTGTCATCCGAGATGTAAAATCCGGCTCCGATGTCTTCTATGTCGATGGATCAGGCAATGTCCGAGCCAGTGGAATCATCACATTGTCTCAAGGGAGTGTCTCCACCACAGAAATTGCGGATAGCTCGGTCACTACAGCTAAGATCGTTGACGCAACCATTGCCACGGCCGATCTTGCGGATAGCGCTATTTCCACTGCCAAAATTGCCTCCGATGCAATCACCTCCGCCAAAATCACCGATGCCACTATCGCGACCGCTGATTTGGCCGATAGCTCCGTGACCACAGCCAAAATTAATGATAATACCATTAGCTCGAGCGACCTCGCAGCCACCTTAACCTTTGCTGATGGGGATCTGTTGGATCTCTCCGCCATCAACGCCTCTTCTACCTCGGAGGGATTAAAACTCCCTCAGGCCACCGACGTCTCCGCAGCCACGGCAGAAGGCCAGATCTCTTGGGACACCGACAACGATATTCTCTATGTCGGGAGTGGTTCCGCTGTGATCTCCTTTAGCTCCAGTATTGATTCCTCCGATATCACCGATGGAACGATTGTCGCAGCAGATATCGCCGACAGCGCCATTACCTCCGCTAAAATCTTGGATGGAACGATCGCGGCGGGGGATCTCGCCAGTAACTCGGTC
This sequence comes from Deltaproteobacteria bacterium, assembly GCA_016202395.1. Taxonomy (GTDB): domain Bacteria; phylum JACQOV01; class JACQOV01; order JACQOV01; family JACQOV01; genus JACQOV01. The sequence goes on along the minus strand of JACQOV010000055.1, from coordinate 22,860 downwards.
ACGAGCGCTAAGATCTCCGATGGAACCATCACGACGGACGATATCGCCGATGGGACGATTGCCAATGCCGATATCGGCGCCTCGGCCGCGATTGCCACATCGAAATTAAGCGGAGCGGTCACCAGCATCGCCAGTCACGGACTCGGGACTCTGGCCACCGCAAGTGCGGTTGGGAGCGCCGAGATCACCGATGCATCGATTGCCACGGCCGATATCGCCGACAGCGCTATTACGGGCGCAAAAATCTTTGACGCAACCATCACCAGTGGTGATATTGCGAATGGCACCATCGTTAACGCGAACATCAATACCACGGCAGCCATTGCTTTAAGCAAACTCGCTTCCGGAACTTCTGCCCAGATCATTGTTGGCGATGGAACAGGCGTTCCCACCTATGTGGCTCTGAGTGGCGATGCCACGATCTCGAATGCGGGGGCTTTAAGTATTGCCTCAAATGTGATTAATCAAGACGAGCTTGCCGCCACAATCACTTTGGCCGATAGCGATTTTATAAACATGGCTTCCATTAATGCTTCTGGGACCGGCGAAGGACTTCGCCTTCCTCAGGCGACAGATGTTTCAGCCGCAACAGCAGAAGGACAGATCTCTTGGGACACGGATGATGATCGGCTTTACATCGGAACAGGAAGCGCTGTGGGAAGTATTGTCCATACCCCTTTTCCCGCGGCGATTCAAACAGGACTTAGTGGGACTGATGGACAACTCAAGATCTACTCGGAGCAAGGGGCTACTGACTACACCATTACTATTAATCCTCATGCCACCATGACAGCAGACACCACCTACACACTCCCCGCTAATGATGGAACAGCGGGAGATTTTCTCCAATCCGATGGATCCGGAGCTTTATCCTGGATCGGCAGTCAAAGCGGCAACCAAGGGGCTGCGTACAATCCCAATAATCCTCCATCCACCGCTAATGCTTTGGATGATGAATTCAACGATAGCTCTTTGAATGCAAAGTGGACTGAATGGAACTTGGGGAGCGCGTCCTATACAATCACAGAAGCAAATCATTTACTTAAAGTTAATGTTCCAACAAACAATCCTTATGAAACTGCTGGTATTTATCAGGCACTTCCTGATGGTTTCGGTGATTTTACGCTTGTTACCAAAGTTTCTATTACAGGAAGCCAGACAAATTATCTCAATATGGGTTTAATGACTATGCAAGGAACAACAAATAACTCAGATATTGCTGCTTTGGCTTTTAGCTATCGAAATACAAATGGCCCCATAATGATTTGGGCTGGTAATCTCACTGATTATCTCGCAGGCGCCGGGACAACATATCCGAAATTATACAATCCAGTATATTTTACGAGTGTTTATTTAAGAATGAGACGGACAGGCACAACTCTCATTCGAGAATATAGTCTTGATGGTATCGGTTTTTTTCTTTTGGATAGTTCTGCTGAACCATTCACTCCAGTGAATGTTGGACTTTTTTGGGGAAATGATAATTCGGGAAAGACTTTCGATGTTTATTTTGAATTTTTTCGGTACAAGGGAAGCGATGATTCTGGTTTAATCGGCAGCTGGTAATGTTCTCTCAGCCTGGATTTAAACTAAATTCGCAAGGCGTGCTGAAATATTTTCCTTAATTCCGCTCGCACTTCCTCTCCCAAAACCCCTAACTTTCTTTGGATCAATTGCTTTTGAAGGGTTGTGATCTTGTTCGCCTTGAAAACAGATTCTTTTTTTAATCCGCTTTTCCTAAAATCGGAGTGGGATTCTGGAAAAATGAATTCATACTTTTCAGGAGAATCGGGGATCACTGACGAAATAAAAAGGAGCGTATAGTCCCCTTCTTTCTGATGAACCTCCTCAGAAGAGATGATGACCGCAGGACGCAGTTTAGTTCCTGCAAGGTCCGTGAAAGGGAAAGTAACCAAAACAACGTCGCCATTTTGAAGCTCGGGTTTCATTCTTCAATCAACTCCCCATCTTCAGATGAATAGATATCCTCTTCAGGATTTTCGAGGAAATCAAATCCACCACCCATAGCGGCAAGTTTTTGAAGAGCTTCTTGAGAAAGATCCTCTATCTCATTTTCAATCCCTTTAGAAATTAACTCCTCTACCAAACTTGTTAGTGAGCGATGATGGAGCGTCGCTAATAGCTTGAGTTTATTGTGAATATTGTTATCTAAATAGATTGATTTCATAATTTCTTATTTAAGAATATAATAAAAAAATGGCCCTGTCAAGCGGCAGCCTAAAGGATATGCCTCTTCATCGTTACAATTCGGCCTTGACAACCTGTAAATAACACGATTATAATGGCGTTATTTACAAACTCTGAAATTTAAATTTAAAATCAATAAGTTATGAATCTAAACTCCATTAAAATTACCAATCCTTGGTGGGAAGATCGCGAGGCGATCCGGCAGGACCCTCGCCTTTCTCAACTCCTTGGGAAACCGTATTACATCGATAGCCCGACCAAAAAAGAGCTACACCTTAAACCGGGCCAAAGGTTTATCCTTCGCGGAGCCCGACAAGTGGGGAAAACGACCCTCCTCAAAGAAAAGATTTTAGAGGCTATCCAATCCCAACAAATAGCTCCGGAAAATTGCCTGTACCTTTCTTGCGAAGCCTTCGAAAGTTTCAAAGAACTTCAAGAGTTCCTTACCTCTTGGGTTGCTCCAAAAAAAAATACACCGTTACTCCTGTGTCTTGACGAGGTTACTTTTATACCCGAATGGCAAAGAAGCCTCCTGTGGCTCATCAACGCGGGATTACTACAGAATGCAACCACCTTGATTACCGGTTCGAACTCACGGGACCTGAAAATAAGTGGTGAACGATTCCCCGGCAGAAACGTAAAAGAGATCAAAATCTATCCTGCCTCTTGGGACCAATTTTCAAAAATCGAATTTCTGAAAAAGTATCCCCCCAACGATCTGCTGGCCCTCTATCTGAAAGTGGGCGGATTCCCTCACGCTATCCGTGATTTTTATGAATACGGAAAGGTCAGGGACGACACTTATGAAACCTATGCCAATTGGATCTTTGGGGATGCACACCGATTCCAATTAAATCGAGAACTACTAATCCACTTATTGTTTAGAATTTTCGATACTCTCAGCAGCCAAGTCACCTGGCAACGTTTAATCGAAAAATCAACGATCAAAAGTTACGAAACAGCCTTGGATTACGTAGAACACTTGGAGATGGCGTTTCTATGCCATGTGTCGAACTGCTATGACCCCGATAAAGAGATGGGCGCCCCACGAAAGGCCAAAAAAATCTATTTTGTAGACCCTTTACTCTATGGCGTGGTGGGAGGATTCCTTCGAGGGATCCAAAATGCTTTTGTATGGTGGTCCGAAACCCTTTCGAATCCCGAATTCAGGGGGAAAATCTTTGAATCTTTGGTGGTGAATCACTTTGCAAGGCGCCAAGAACCTCTTTACTATTGGTACTCTCCAAATTTGAAACGAGAGATCGACATTTTGTTTATCAGAGAGGGTCAACTTTTTCTTTATGACGTGAAATCTCAATCTTTGCAGCTAAAACCCGCGTTGGGAAAAGAGGTGGCCGTCATCACTCCGCACGAGTTCCTCAGAGGGCTAAGGTGAAAAATACTCGGAATAGCTTTGGCGGGTAGCGGGATCGGGCAAAGCGACGAGGTTAAAAACTATGGCGACCTCGTCGGCATCTGGTAATGTTCTCTCAGCCGACGAGGCGGGCGTCGCGATTGAGATTCCCTTTCGCTACTCTGCGGCCGGATCCAAAATCTTAAGTCCTTTGAAATAGGTTCGGTAAAAGCCTCGGTCGCGTGTGAGCAATCGATCGGCCTGGTGAAGAGCATGAGAACCAATCAAAAAGTCCGCAACGACGCGCGTTCTCTTGCCACCTTTCGACCGATAGATTTTCCAACTATCTCCAGCCGTCAATGTCGCCTCGAGCTCGATCGGACTAAACTGGACCCCAAGCTGTTTCATCGCTTTCTGAACGGAGTCTGAAGATGGGAAAAAACTGGCGACCTCGGCCCAAACAGCTTCACACGCAAGGAGCCCCCCTTGTTGAAAACAATGCCGAAGAGCGGCTCCCGATAAAACTCCGAATCTAGGATCTGCGCCAAAAACGTCGAGCAATACGCTGGTATCAATGGCGGTAATCATACGGCATCTTTCTCCCCCCGCAAAATAGGAATGAGATCATCGGTCGTCTTCTTAAGATCCAAAATCCCATAAACAGAATCGACGGGATTCCCTTCCGGCATTAATTTGGCTGCCACTAGATGTCCGTTTTTCTCATAAAAATCAAGAACTTGTCCAGGGTGAATCCCCAGTCCATCTCTCAGAGCTTTTGGAATCGTCACCTGCCCTTTTTCAGAAACAATCATTTTCATACTTAAATAGTATGAATTCCTACTCAAAATGTCAACACAGCCGCAGCAGCCTAAAGGATATGCCTCTTCATTCTTAGAATCCAGAACCCCTGGTGGACTTTTTTGGAAAATACGGCGCGTAGGCTCGGCGTGTGGCCTCATCGGGAAGAGCTAAAAGATCGAAAACAACGGAGACCTCGTCCTGTACGCTCACACCCAAGATACGGGGAGGATCGATGCCAAAATCGGTCATTTTTGTGGGGAAGTTCCCATGAATGTGGAGCCTCTCCTCTTTAAACTCGACGTGGATTTCAGATCGAATCTCTTGTGTCACTCCGCGCACGATTAACTGACCCCGAACAACTAAACGGAGATTCCCTTGCTGAATCTCTTTCTCATCGATGGACTCGACGGAATCGAGTGTAAACTGGATCTTCGGGTAACGGTCGGTCTCTAAAAGGGATCGCATTTTTTTGTTGCGCGCTCCGATATCGGTATCTAATGTGACGGCCTCCAACACCACTTTTCCTTTTCCTGTTTTTTGGAGTGTTCTTGGAATGCCACTCATCTCGCCAGAAACCTGGTGCGTGATTCCAGAGAATTTATGAAGGGGAGCCTTCGCATCGAATCGAATCCAACTTTTTTCTGGAACAATCACAAAGCTTGCCGCTTTGTCCGGCGCCTGCGCCAAAGAAGAAGGGAAATCGTTACCGAATCCCTGAAAAATGAGACTGACCATGAACAAAAACGTGATAAAATAAAATGGCATGGCGCTTGAATACTAAGCCCATCTTCACTCTCCTGTCAACTTTCAAGAATTGACGCTCTGTGTCGTCAAAATTCACTTGACACCCAATATGTGGGGGCTTATATTGAAAACATCCACTAGATAGTCTGTTCCGGTCTTCAGCTACATCTTCTGGATTCGTTCAGAGAATTAAGTGGTAGGGCCTCGCGAAGGGGGTTCTTTTTTCAAAAACATGGTCAAGGAGGAAATCGCAATGCAAAACGATGAGCTGTTAAAAGAGGCGCCGTTGGAAGTCCCATCCAACGCAATCCCCAAGGGAGCACAGGCGCCGATCCAACTCACAGAGAATCAACTCAAGGTGATTAAAGACAAGTATCTCAAAGATGCCCCCAGTGTAGAGGCGTGGCTAGAGGGGGTCGCTCGAAACATCGCCCTGGTAGATCTTCTTTACCATTCGAAGATCTCCCGCAAGAAAATTTTTGAGGGGATCCGTTGCCAAATCGTCACTAAAGAGGACCCTCAAGGGGGGGTGGTGGAGACGTTCCTTCTTCATCGAAAGGATCAGACCCCCTCGGAGCGAACAGAGAACTTTAGTCGCTTTCTCAAAAATCTCTACGACATTGCCGAGAACGATCCTGAGGGGAGAGAGATTGTTGAAGAGGCTACTCGAAGATTCTACCGTCTCCTTGCCAACTTTTATTTTCTCCCAAACTCTCCCACGCTCATGAATGCGGGACGACAGCTTCAACAACTCTCGGCCTGCTACGTTCTTCCCGTCCCCGACAGCATGGAAGGGATCTTTGAATCGGTGAAAAATCAGGCTTTGATTCATCAAAGCGGAGGTGGAACCGGTTTTTCATTCGGTCGTCTCCGTCCACAAAACGATGAAGTAAAAAGCACTAAAGGGATTGCCTCCGGCCCCCTCTCGTTCATGAAAATTTTCGATATTGCCACAGAGCAAGTGAAACAAGGAGGGACTCGACGCGGCGCCAATATGGCGATCCTCCCGTACACCCATCCCAACATCGTCGACTTCGTCACGATGAAAAATACCCCTGGCGTGTTGGAGAACTTTAATATTTCTGTGGGAATTGATTCTAAATTTATCAATGCCCTTAAAGAAGATGGAGAATTCGATCTCATCAATCCACGCAATCAGAAACCGGCCGGAAAGATGAAGGCTCGCGAGCTTTTCAATCTTATTATTGATGGCGCTTGGAGATCTGGGGATCCGGGTTATGTCGTTCTCGATCGGATCAACGACTCGGGATCTAATCCAACTCCTGCGATCGGCCCAATCGAAGCCACCAATCCCTGCTTTGCGGGGGACGTGCGGCTCGCCACCGACTGCGGCCTTCTCACCTTCGATAAGCTGTACCAGGAGCAGACGGAAATCTCGGTTGCCACGGACAACCGTGTCCTAACCGCCCGAGCCACCTACGCGGTCGGGAACACCGCCTTGGCCTACCAAATGGAAACAGGGGTGACGCTCCGTCGGGCCCTCCCAGTCTTCAAGACCCGTAAAGACTGGCCGGTGTTCCGTCTGGAGACTGAGCACGGCCTCGAGGTGACGGCGACCGCGGACCACAAGTTCTTCACCCCAACCGGCCCTGTGGAGCTCAAGGACCTTCGGCCAGACGACGAGATTCTGATCCAGTCCGGCGCCGGAGCGTGGAACAGCAACGATGCGCTGCCGCCGTTCCTCCCCGAGGACAAACTCCGTGCAAGGATCGAGCGCGGGGAGGCCAACCCTCCGAAGAAATGGAGCCGTGAGCTCGGCGAGCTTCTCGGCTGGGCCGTGGGGGATGGCTGGGTGAGCTCCGAGACTCCGGAGGGGCGGAGCGTCCCCAATCACACCGTGGGGCTCATGTTTGGCGACGAGGAGAAGCGGTGCCTCGCCCCCAAGTTCCAGGCGCTCCTGAAGGCATGGCTCGGCATGGAGGGGACCGCGATCGAGCGCAACGGGAGCCTGGCCCTCTACTACAAGTCCGGGGCCTATTATTTCCTTAAGAGCCTCGGGCTGCACGAACCCGACGGCCTTCTCAAGGAAGTCCCTGAAGCGATCTGGAGTGCGCCGCGGGAGGCCGTGCTCGGTTTTCTCTCGGCCCTGTTCACCGCCGATGGCACAGTGAACGTGTCGGCGCACAAGGCCTCCTGTTCCGTCCGCCTGGCCAACAGCTCCAAGCAGCTCTTGAAGCAGGTGCAGCTCCTGCTCTTGAACGAGGGGATCGTGGCCAAGCTCTATCTGCGCCGCAAGGCGGGAGAGAAGATGATGCCGGACTCAAACAGGAAACCGAAGCTCTACAAGTACGCCGCTCAGTACGAGCTGGTGCTCGACGGTGCGAGCCGCGACCGCTTCCTAGATCAGATAGGTTTCCTTACCCCCTCCAAACAGAAGAAGGCCCTCGCTTGGCTCAGCACGAAGCAGCGACGCTCAAACCAGGATACTTTCACGGACTGTGTCCGCATCATCGAGCCCGCTGGAACGACGGATGTATACTGTACAACTGAGCCGGAAACACATTCGATCGTCGCCGCTGGGCTAGTTGTGACGCAGTGCGGAGAACAGCCATTGCTGCCCAACGAGCCCTGTAACCTCGGTTCCATTAATCTCGCCAAGTTCATCACGATCCAGAATGGCTATCCGGAGATGGATTATCCTCGCCTTCGAGAAACGATCTACGAATGCATCCATTTCCTCGATAACGTCATCGATGTGAACAACTATCCTATCCCTGAGATTGAAGAGATCGCCAAAGGGAATCGTCGGATTGGCCTCGGTGTGATGGGATGGGCCGAGACATTGGTGAAACTCGGTGTCCCCTACGACTCCGAAGAGGCGATTCACAAAGCGGAAGAGGTCATGGAGTTTATGAACCGTTCTTCTTTAGAGGCTTCCGAAACCCTCGCCCGAGAACGGGGTGTTTTCCCTAATTTCAAACAGAGCATCTATGATGCCACCGGCCCCTACTTCCGCGGAGAGGCGCGCCGCCCCCGAAACTGCGCTCGAACCACCATCGCTCCCACAGGGACGATCGCGATCGCAGCCGGCTTGCAAGGGAGCGGCATTGAGCCGTTCTTCGCGATCTCTTACACCCGATACAATGCCAAAGGGATCGATGCCGTTAAGCAAGGGAAAACGCCGGCTCCGGAGGATACTTTTGTCGAGATCAATCCCCTTTTCAAACGGGTGGCTGAAGAGAATAACCATTTCGGTCTTCGCCCTGAGGTTTTGTGGGATAAGATTGACAAGAACCACAAATCGATCCGTGGCATTGCGGAGATCCCCGAGAAGATCCAGCGACTCTTTGCAACTTCTCATGAGGTTTCATTCGAGCAACACATTCGGGCGCAAGCGGCATTTCAGAAACATACGGATAATGCGGTGTCAAAAACCATTAATTGCCCCAACGAAACGCCGCGCGAGGATCTAGCCAGAGCCTACCTGCTTGCTTACGAGCTCGGCTGCAAAGGGCTTACGATTTATCGCGATGGGAGCAAGGCGCAGCAAGTGCTCAATCTTCACGCGACGAAGACCGAAAAGAAGGAGTCCAAGGCCCAGGTGCCTAATTTCAGTGAAGGAGTGACCTCGGAATATTACGAGAAGAAGACCGGCTATGGGACACTGCATGTGAATATCATCTACACCAAAGATGGCCCTTATCGGATCTTTACCAACATTCCACCGATCGGAACGGAGGTCAATTGTTTGACCAGCGTCATCGGCATCTTGCTGTCGAAGTACTTTGAAACCGGCGGAGACCCCGAGCGGATCTTGAAACACCTGAACTCCGCTAAAGGGGATCGCCCCTACGGTTTTGGCCCCACGCGGGTCGATTCCATTCCTCACGCGATCTCTCAGGTTTTGAGGGAGCATCTTAAAAAAACAGGCAAGCTCAAGAAGGCCGCGGAGTCCCCCAATGGGAAGACACAGCCATCGGGCAACGGCAAAACTGCCTCTGGAAACGGACACACCACAACCACCCCGGAAACAGAGGCCAAAGCAGAAGAAAGAAGCGCGGCGGAGACCCTAGATTACTGCCCGAAGTGCTACAGCTCCAACGTGGAATTTGTGAGCGGCTGCAAAGAACCCACTTGCTTCGACTGCGGCTACTCCAACTGCTCGTGATTGGACCAAAGGCCGAAGTGTTGTTGTTGGGCTTGGAGATGAGCTTGAGTCAGGTCGCTCACTTTGTCGAGGCCGCAAGGGGGAATAATCATCAGGTACCCTAGTCCTTCACGGATGAGCTCCGCATTCACAAGGCTGGGTCCCTTGTAGACCCAACCGAGCCATCGGCCATAGTGATCTTTGGGTTCCCCCGCGCAAATCTTCAGAGCAATGATTTGTCCTTCAACAAGCTCTCGGTTCCGATTCGTCGCTTCGTCAAAGAAGGGATCCCCCCTCTCAGGAGTATCGACACCGACGTAACGAACCCGATCTCCTCCTTCGAGCTCAACGGTATCTCCATCAATCACTCGAATCACACGAATCAACTGAATCGCCGATCCATCGTTCACGGTTGTGGTCGTTGTTGTTGGAGTCGTCCCCCCCGAAGTAGGAGAGGATCCTTCCTGAGAAGTATTCGGACTCCCAAAATAACCCCCCAAAATTTCAATAATGTTCTCTTTCTCCACCACTCCCAACGCCATCCCAATTAAGAGAGCTGAAAAAATAAATAGCAAATTAAAAATCTGCTTCATGGATTCCTCCTTTGCTTTAAAAAGTCCCGCAAACGCAAGAAATGGCGTTAGACAAGGCGCCTCGACCGAGGCCGAGCGAAGCGTACTTCATAGCGTACGCTGAGCGAGTGCCGAGGGAGAGCAACGCAGTATAACGTCATTTATTGCGTTTGCATCACCCATGTGCTTCATCCCAGTTCTTCCCCCACCCCACCGACACCCTCAACGGCGCCTTCAAAGAGCAAACCGTCTCCATCTGCCGACGCACCAGCTCTTCCACCTTTTTCTTTTCCTTCTTCGGAACCTCGAAAACCAGCTCATCATGGACTTGGAGAATCATCTTCGTTCCTAGCCCCTCCTCCTCCAACTCTCGATCAATCCGAATCATGGCCAGCTTAATCAAATCGGCAGCGGAGCCCTGGATCGGAGCGTTGATAGCGCCACGCTCCGCAAAGGACCTTAAATTATAATCCGGGCTTTTTAAATCGGGAAGAGCGCGCCGGCGCCCCAGCATCGTTTCTACCCATCCCCTTTCCTGAGCTTGTTTAAGCAACCCCTGAATAAATCCTTTCACCTTGGGATAACGTTCAAAGTATTTATCAATAAAAACTTGAGCCTCCAACGGCTCGATTTTAAGTTCCTTGGACAAACCAAAAGGGCTCATCCCATAGATAATTCCAAAGTTGATCACCTTGGCTCGTCGACGCATCTCAGAGGTAACAAGGTCTGGAGTCACACCCAACAGCTCACAGGAGGTTCGAGTATGAATATCCTGATCGTTTTCAAAAGCCTCGATTAAAGCCGGATCTTCCGAGAGATGAGCGAGGATCCGGAGCTCAATCTGAGAATAATCAGCAGCGAGGAGCTCGCATCCTTCTTCAGCCACAAAGGCCTGTCGGATCCGACGCCCTTCCGGAGTGCGAATGGGAATATTTTGCAGATTAGGATCTGAGCTGGAAAGCCTCCCCGTGACCGCCACCGTTTGATGAAAAGTGGTGTGAACCCGATGAGTTTTGGGATCAACCCGCTCCCGCAAGGCATCGACATAGGTCCCTTTCAATTTCACAAAAGAGCGATACTCCAAAATCTTTGCCGGCAGTGGATGAACCTCCGAGAGCTTGGTTAAAACCTCCACATCGGTCGAATGCCCTGTCTTTGTCTTCTTTCCCTTGGGGAGTTGGAGTCGATCAAACAAGATCACGCGCAACTGTTTCGGCGAATCGATATTAAATTCTTCTCCGGCAAGCTCGTAGATCTCTTTCTGCAATCCCTCAATCCGATGGCTCCATTCTTCAGAAATTCGGTCCAGGAGAGCTAGATCCAATTGCACGCCTCGAAGTTCCATCTTAGCAAGCACATGAGCCAATGGCATCTCGATCTCATGGAATAGAGAACTCATCCCCTGCTCTTCCAGTTTTGGAAGGAGCGCTCTCCCTAAACGAAGCGTTTCCCGAGCATCCTTTGCCGCCTGATCCACCGGATCTCCTTGAGCCGACGCCGGACTGAGGCTTTTCGATTCGTTGAGAAGATAAGAAGCAATCAGCGGATCAAAAACAATGAAAGGAGTTGGAACCCCCTGGCTATGGAAAAAATGATACAGCTCTTTGGCGTTGGGCGCCCAAAAAACAAGCCTTTTCTCTTTGAATAGATCTTTGAAGACCTCTCTAAAAATGGGAGAAAAGATCAACTCCTTTTCCCCCGAGCAAAAAACAACCCCCTCCAGGGTCATCGGAACAACAACGACTACCCCTGCTTTTATCATCTTCGGGATTAACAAGCGCGCCTCCTCCGCGGTCGCGATCTTCTGAACCGGATCTCCTTCCTCTGGAGGCACCTCGGTTTCAAGCTCCTTCAAGAACCGCGTGAACTCCAACTCCTGAAAGAGCTCTGTCAAACGCGCCCGATCGGGGGACTGTTGCTGGATCTCTTTCCAATGGATCTCTAACGGAACCTGGCGATCAATGGTGCAGAGTGTGCGACTCAACCGAGCCTGATCCGCAAATTGAAGAAGATTCTCTCGGAGTTTTGGTTTTGAAATTTCTTTCGCTGCTTTTAAAACCTTTTCTAACGATCCAAACTGCTGAATGAGTTGGACCGCCGTTTTCTCCCCCACTCCCGGAATGCCAGGAACATTGTCCGTGGCATCCCCACTCAACCCCAAAACCTCAATCACCCTTTCGGGCTCCACCCCGAATCGCTCTTGCACCTCAGGAATCCCGCACCGTTTGTTCTTCATCGTGTCGAGAAGGGTCACTCGATCCGAGACCAACTGCATCATGTCTTTGTCGCTGGTAATGATGATGGCCTCAAAATCGTTGGGCATCTGACTCACCAATGTTCCGATAATGTCATCGGCCTCAAATCCCTCCTTCTTAAGAACCGGAATCCGATACGCGTCAATCACCTCAAAAATCTTAGGGATCTGAGCCCCCATCGCATCGGGCATGGGGGGGCGCTGCGCCTTGTACTCTTTAAAAAGCTCATCCCGAAAGGTTTTGCCAGGGCTATCGAAGACAACCGCAAGATAATCGGGCTGATAATCTTTAACCACTTTGAGCAGCATCGCTGTAAAACCGTAGACCGCATTCGTCGGGAACCCTTTGGAATTGGAAAGAGAAGGGATGGCGAAGAAAGCCCGATACAGGTAAGAACTCCCATCAATCAAAAACAGCTTTTTCATGGACCTTTAATCTACCAAAGCCAGATTGAAAAATCTAGAAAGTGGTTGCGAGATAGGGTTGACTTTTCCTCTAAATAGCATAGATTTAGAGGAGAATTCTTTGGGAAAAGGAGAATGAATGGCCCGTGTTATTTTTGACAAAGTAAAGATCGCCGCTTTTTGTCGTAAACATCACATCCGCAAATTGGCTATTTTTGGTTCTGCGTTAAGAAACGATTTCTTTGCTAAAAGTGATGTGGATATTTTAGTAGAATTTGAACCCGGGCACATCCCTGGGCTAGCTTTCTTTGCTATGGAAGACGAACTTTCACAAATCCTTGGCCGAAGGGTTGATCTAAACACATCTCATTCTCTGAGCCCTTATTTTCGTAACCAAGTGCTTGAAGAAGCAGAGGTAGAGTATGTCGCGACGTGATCCCTTAGTGCCTTTTCATCATATGCTAGATCATGCTAGAGAAGTTGTCGCTATGATTCGAGGCAAAAGTCGACGTGATCTTGACGACGACCGGCAGCTTAATCTCTCACTTGTCCGATTACTTGAAATTATAGGAGAAGCGGCTAGTCGAGTCCCAAAAGAGGAACGAGAACGTTTCCCCCAAATCCCATGGCCAGAGATTGTGAGTTTGCGAAATCGACTCATCCACGGTTACGATACCGTGGACTTCGATATCCTATGGCAGATCGTGACTCAGGATGTGCCACCTCTCGTTACCATTCTAGAAAAGATCGCTCCTTCAAAATTATGAAAGCGGTGCGATTTCATCAACATGGCGGAGCCGAAGTCTTAAAATATGAAGAGGCTCCAGAGCCTAAGATCGGGCCGAACGATGTTCTGATCCGTGTGAAGGCTTGCGCTTTGAATCATCTGGACATTTGGGTGCGCCAAGGTCTACCGTTTGTGAAGATTCCTCTCCCCCATATTAGCGGGAATGATGCCGCCGGAGAGATTGTTGAAAAAGGGGAGGCCGTGGCGCATCTTCGAAAAGGGGAACGGGTTCTTGTGGCCCCCGGCATTAGCTGTGGCCGATGCGAGATGTGTCTTCAAGGGCTTGATAACTCTTGCGATCTCTATCAACTGGTTGGCTATCAGATCGATGGAGGTTATGCGGAATACGTGAAAGTTCCCGCCGTAAACGCTCTGCCGATTCCGACCGGTCTCACGTTTGAAGAGGCTGCCTCGGTGCCGTTAGTTTTTTTGACGGCGTGGCACATGCTGGTCACGCGCGCCAAGCTCAAACCGTTTGAAAAGGTTTTAATTATTGGTGGAGGCAGCGGCGTTGGGATCGCCGCGATCCAATTGGCCAAACTTCTTGGAGCCCAAGTGATAACGACAGCGGGAAGCGAAGAGAAACTTCAAAAATGTCGAGGGCTCGGGGCCGATGAAACCCTCAACCACTACACCGATGATATTGTAAAAGAGGCCAAAGCGTGGACCGGAGGGCGAGGTGTCGATGTGGTGTTTGAACATGTGGGGCCTGCTACGTGGGAGAAAAGTATTCGGTCACTCGCGAAAAATGGTCGATTGGTTACTTGTGGAGCGACCACCGGCCCAGAGGCCACCCTCGATATTCGATGGGTTTTCTCGCGCAAGATTTCTATCCTGGGCTCTTACATGGGGGCCAAATCGGAGCTGTTGGAGGTGCTAAAACGTTTTGAGGAGAAACGGTTGCGGGCCGTGGTCGATAAAATTTTCCCTCTCCAAGAGGCCGCCTCCGCCCAAAAATACATGGAAGATAAAAAGCAGTTCGGCAAGATTCTGCTCATCCCTTAAAATACCGAAGATTGTCGCCACGTGGCGACAATCTATCCGTCATTCCTGCGAAAGCGGGGATGACTCTTGAATGACCAAAGCCTAACCCCCTTTCCTACATCTCATTCTTGCGCCCTCAATGCCATTTCCGCATCGCCAATCGCTGTCTCTAGAGCCTCCCGAGGCCCCGCACGCAACGAAGGAGATAACTCCCTTGCGCGACGTATCGATTTCTGGAGTCCTTGCCAAGTGCTGTCATCAGGATATGCCTCGAAGGAACGACGGGCCTGATCCAATTCTTTTCTCGCTCGGGAACTTGTTTCCCTCATTTGACCAATTCTCTCACCCTCGTAGTCAAGCTCCTCAGGAAACTTTCCTTCTGTCTCCCACTGCAAGCTGTGCCCATCCCTAACCGATTTTCCAGAAGGTCCGGGAGCTTCGTGGGATTTCATGTAAGAATTCATCGACTCGACTGCAGCTATACCGATGTTTGCAGCCCCATCCCTCACCAAAACACTCCCAACAACGACTGCGCCTGTGGCAACCAAAGTTCCCGTGCCGAGCGATCCCACCTCAAGACCAACTCCCCCTCCAATCAAAACGATCCCACCCGTAATCTCAGCAACCCCTTTCGTAGCCATAGCTGCACGGGCAGCTAAACGACCCCTCTCGTAATCCTCGACATCGACCCCCTTGGCAGGCCCACGGGGTAAAATCGTTCCTTCGGAGAGAATGTACTTCGTCTCGTCCCAAGCCCCGCTTACAACATCCCTCCAATCCTCTCCCGAAGGATCGGTGAATCGACAGGGATTGCCTCCCACATAAAGATAGGGATTGAGTTTTTGGGGGCTGGTTTTAAAGAGAGGATCCCGAGAGTAAAAACGGGCTAAAGAAGGATCATAGTACCGGGCGTTGTAATAGAATAGTTCAGAGTCGCGGTCGAGTTCTTGGGCGGTGTAGAGATAGGGAGTCGCCCCCTCACCTCTTTCCTCTCCCCTTAAAATCTCTCCAAACGGAGTGTAGTACTCGATCTGCTGTACCGCGCCCGCCGAATTCGTCGTCACACTCGTTGAGCCCAAATGATCCGAGTGAAAATAGCTCACCTCGGCATGAGCCATGCCAAAACACAACGCAAAAATGAAACTCCATCGTATCATTGAACAACCCTCATCTGTAAGTTGACCGCAAAGGGCTCCCATCCGTCATTCCCGTGCAAACGGGAGAACCCGTCATCCCCGCGGAAGCGGGGATCCAGTACTGGATTCCCACTTTCGTGGGAATGACGGGATTCCCGCTTTCGCGGGGATGACACCCCATACCGAAGTCTGACCCCGTTTCTTTAACGATAGATCTCACGGCGATGGCCAATCCTATAAACTCTTACAAGACGCTCTGAGTCGTCAATGGTGTAGAGGATCCGGTAATCCCCTTTGCGGATACGGTACCCTTCTTTACCCGTAAGTTTTTTGGCTCCTGGGGGACGAGGATTGACTTCCAGATCGTCCAAAGCCTGTGATAGCCTTCGTTGCACTTCTTCGGGGAGGTCTAGGAACTCTCGCCTGGCCCGATTTTCGAGTTCAACAGGATATCTCATTTTTTGGGGAGCCCCAGTTCTTTCTTAACCTTTTCCCAGGAGTGAAAACCTGTGGCTTCACCCATGGCTTGTTCGAGATCGTAGGTGTCTCGGAGATCCTCGATTTTTTCTCGTAGCGCCGATTCCACCACAAAGTTTTTGCGCAGGCCAAGCTTCTCACAGACTTGATCTAGAGCCTGCTTCAAATTGACCGGAATTTTCGTGGCGAATGCTTCTACCCTTGCCATAATCTTACCTCCTCTAGATAAATCTTACCAAATCATGAAAATAGATGCAACAGGGCAAGCCTCACACCACTTGCCAACACGCGACGGGGCCCCAGTTACATTGTCGCCACGTGGCAACAATCTATCCGTCATTCCCGTGCAAACGGGGATGACTCCTGAATTGCCGAAGCCGGACTCCATTTCTTAATGAAGAGGGCCTTTCTGCATCAGCCTTTCAACCGATGCAACGAGCTGTGCATCTTTACCGAGAAGTTGCACAGTAGCTTCTAGAAAACGTGGATTTGTCCGAGCCGCTTCTATAATGCCAGGAATATTATATTGACTATACGCTGAAAGCCGTTCGATAATACGACCGAGCGCTATTGCCTCTGGAGCAGCATTAACAGCCATAATAGCCTGATCAGCCGGATTAATGGGGGTACTGCCCAAAATACCTTGAATGCCTTGGAACAGTCGCGGATTGCGGGCTAGACGCTCGGCCACCGCTCCGAAATCAAAACCCCGTTGCCCTACGGTGCTATTCAATAAAGAAGTAACGCCTCTAAGCACACCGGTAAACTGATCTATCAAAGCTAACACGTCTTGAGATTGTTGAGCAGTGCGTATGCCCGCTTCAAGCTCACTTTGCAGGGCAGCCATTCGCTGTTCAAGCGCGGTCACCCGACTTGAAAGAACACCCAAATCGGGAATTGGAGACCGAGCCGCTGCTCGTCGCACCACTTCCCCTCCTAGAATCAACGGACCGGAATGTCGAAGAAAATACCCAATCACACCCCCCATAATAGATTCTCCAGCCGCCGCGATATAAGGCCAAGTATAAACTGCGCCTACAGCAGCAAAAGGAGCAGCAACAAGTAACCCTGTTACGGCTACCTCTCTGTCAGTGGGTTCTTGATAACCTGGATAGGGGCTTGGAGTGGGCACTGGGTCGGGAGTGGGCTCTGGAGTGGGAGCCATTCCGGACTCTTCTGCTGCATTGCCATCCGGATCGACAAGGCGAATCGGGTTATTCAATACATAAGCATAGGGAGAAAACCTTTGAATCGGGTCCGCAGAAAGAAATCGCCCCATCTGCGTATCGACATAACGGGCTCCCAAATAATAAAGGGCGCTTTCAGAATCGAGTTCTTGGCCGGTGTAGAGATAGGGAGTCGCCTCCTCACCTCTTTCCTCTCCCCTTAAAATCTCTCCAAACGGAGTGTAGTACTCGATCTGCTGAACCGCGCCCGCCGAATTCGTCGTCACACTCGTTGAGCCCAAATGATCCGAATGAAAATAGCTCACCTCGGCATAAACTCCTTGCCCTAAGAGCAAGAAGACCAATCCACCTTGTGCAAACCATCGCCCCATTTGATTCATTTAAACTTCCATAACATCGATGTCATATTTTTTGAAGAAAGGATCGTGGGTGACGAGCGTAAATCGCTCCACCTGAGCCTGCGCAATGAGCATCCGGTCAAAAGGATCCCGATGATGCATTGGGAGTTCATAAACTGCATGGGCATGTTCCGACGTGACATCGAGACTCAAAAACGGTTCCTCCTCCAACACGGTGCGAAAGCTGGAAGGAAGAGTGAGTTTGCCGAGGGCCTGTTTTATACGAACCTCCCAAATTACCGCAGTGCTCACCCACACGCTGTTCTCTCCATCACCGATTGCACGCCGTTCCCTCTCAGACAACCCTGGATGATCGTCCAACCACCACAACAGAATATGCGTATCCAAAAGGAGGTTCATTCTTCCGCCCCAAAAGAGAGAGCGATATCTTTAGGCAGTAGGTCAAAATCCTTGGCTATTTTAATCTTTCCTTTGAGAGCCCCTGGCCTGCGCGGAACCTCACTGCGTCGATAGGGAATAAGCTTAGCCACAGGTTTGCCCGCCTTCCCAATGATGATTTCAGCGCCGGCCAACACCTTCTCGATCAGGGCCGATAGCTGAGCCTTGGCCTCAGAGATGTTTGTAATGTACATAAATCTTGTGTCCTCTATTTTCTAGTCTAGTCTGGTCTGGTCATAAAGTCAAGCCAACCCGGCGCCCACAAACCATCGTTTCATGCACTCTCCCTCAATACCGAATTACCGAAGCCGGACCCCATTCTCCTTTGTTTGATCATCAATGAAGAACACCGGGAAGGGAAGTTAGACCTTCCGGCAAAGAGACTGCGTTCGACAATTGCTGAGCAAACTCCACATACTTGTCAACCGGCCCCAAGTTTGTCAAAGCTTCTCGCCCTGCAAGATGTTCCACCTCGCTTAGAGCATAATAAACCCACTCCACTACATTATCTTCCGTCACCTGAGGCACATCATCCCCAACCCCTCGACGAAGCTGAATGAAAGAATCCCTTAAAGCATTAAACTGTTCTGGATTTCTACGAAACGCAGGTTGAGCGTTTCGTTTCAATAAACCACCCATATTCATTAGCAAAGCCCTTTGGCGTGTGCCATGTATCCACTGCAACTGACCTCTTATGGCTGGAATCAAAGCTTGAGCTGCAGCCCGAGACATGGGGCTTCTCTCTAAAGCGGCCCGTACCATCCCAATCAGCGATGCTCGACTGAACATTCCACCCCTTAAACCTTCGCTCACAGCGCCTTCAACCCTAAAAGAATTCCGTCCAACCAATTCAATAAGATCATCGAAAAAAGCTGCATTCGCCAACGCTGATCCTCCAGCTCCACCATTTTCATAGGTATTCAGAGCTTCTCGTCCACCCCATCCCAGCAACCCAGCTGGAATAGGATATCGCGCAGCAAGCCTAAGTGCAGCAGGAGCTCCCGTATAAAAAACGGCGACTCCCGTTGCACCTGCAACTGCACCAACTCCTCCACTCTTAGCATCATACGTCTCTTCGAGAGGATCGTCCGCCCCATCCGATTTCAAACCAATCATTCCACCAACAGCAAAACCCAATAAAATAGGGATCAAAGGGATATTCCCGTCGGGATCAATTAAAATAATTGGATTGTTGTTGACATAGGTGTAGGGGAGGTTCCCTTGAACTAGGTCAATGCTGAGGAAACGGGAAAGCGTCGGATCGTAATACCGGGCGCCGTAGTAGGAGAGATTCGATCCGCGGTCGAGTTCTTGGCCGGTGTAGAGATAGGCCGTCGCCCCCTCACCTCTTTCCTCTCCCCTTAAAATCGCACCGTAAGGGGAATAGATTGCCACTTGCTGAACCGTGCCAGCTGAATTTGTCGCCACACTCGTCGAACCCAAATGATCCGAATGGACATAGCTCACCTCCGCCTGAGCCATCTGTCCACACAAAACAGTTCCGAAAAACCCTAACGCTATCTTTTTAAATTTTTCCATCATGATTAAAAACCCAACAACTCGTCAACACGCGACGGGACCCCAGATACATTGTCGCCACGTGGCGACAATCTATCCGTCATTCCCGCGCAAGCGGGAATCCAGGACGCGTGAATTACCGAAGCTGGATCCCACTGCTATACTGGACCCCCTCCTCACGGTAAAGATCTTCAATTACTTGCTGACGAACGTCCAACAAACCAAACATCCTTCTCTTATACTCAATCTTCCAATCGTAAAGCCCTTTTCTATTGCTCAAACCCGCATCAGCTCCACCCCCCGCAGCTAACCCCGGAACTCCAAAACGATAAAAATGCCTCACAAAGGCAACAAGATTGCCCTCTGTGATAAGAGGGGCAGGAGGTCCTAACCGACGACTCACCAAAGCTCCCACCAAAGCTGCAAGCACAACCGACCCTACTTCTGCCCTTCCCCGTTTTTCTGTAACCCTAAGGTAACGAGTCGTGAATCTCTCCAGGTAAACACCTAAAGATCTCTCTAACTTGCGAAGAAGATCCCGGCGCAAGTCCGGATCTGAAACCTGAATGATTCTTTCACGCATTTGGCTGGTAACTCCAACGGGATCCGGCTCATAGCTATAAATATGTCGCGCCGACAACAGGTGATCAACATGCCCCTGAGCAATATCACGCTCTCGGGGTTCTGTCGCGGGATCCAGCATAAGAGTAAGGTTTTTGTCAAACTTACCGACAGTGATTTCGGTCCTCAAGATCTGATGCAAGGTCAATGGATCTTCCTCGCTCTCTCCTGAAGGGTCGATTACTTTTAAAGGATTGTTCCAAGCATAGGCGTAAAGATGAAAATCTTGCGGATTTTTTGCGTCTTTTAACGGATCAGCGCTGACAAAACGAGCCAGCAAGGGATCATAGTAACGAGCTTGAAAATAGTAAAAGTCTGTGGAAGAGTCTTTTTCTTGACCGGTGTAGAGATAGGGAGTCGCCCCCTCACCTCTTTCCTCTCCCCTTAAAATCTCTCCAAACGGAGTGTAGTACTCGGCTTGCTGAACCACTCCAGACGAATCTGTTCCGACGGCGGTGGAACCGAGGTGATCCGCATGAAAATAGCTCATCTCGGCATGAGCCATTGGACAGGAAATGGCACAGACCAAAGATAACAACGCTATTTTTTCAAACCTTACCTTCATGGCGTTACTTAAAAACTTAAAACTGACCCCTTCTGTCACAGTTATCAATCCTTGTTTTCATGAGACACCTCTGCTACATTGCCTCTTGTGGGTAGAACTTACCATGATTTGATCGGAAATGGAGCCAAACCCTGAATGGACGTTCAAATCGATCCGCACACGTTGAAAAGGGCGCAAGAACGCGGGGCAAGTGAGGATGAAATCCACGATGTTATCAAGGATTAAAAATGCAGATTCATTATAACTCCAAGACCGATTTGCTCTATCTTCGCCTAGATGATCGAGATCAGCCTGTGATAAATAAGAGGGTCTCAGAGGACGTGGTGCTCGACATGGGTGAGAACGACCAGATTGTAGGGATTGAAATCCTAGGAGCCTCTGAACACTTGAATCTTCAGAACCTCCTGCCGGTGGGTTATGAACTAGAATCGGATATCCGAGCTGCACGGTAGTTTGCATTTTTTCACTGTAAAAATAGCTCACCTCCGCCGAGGCCTCCTGCCATGCTATCAACCCCACAAACCCTATGCTCACAAACCATCGTTTCATGCACTCTCCCTCAATACCGAATTACCGAAGCCAGACCCCAAGACTAATTCATCAAACCTGTGAGAATCCGGCGGCTTGTTTAATATCTTTGAAAACGCTATATTTAGCAAAGTGAATCGGATCCGATACTCGAGGCATGCAAAGAACCGAATGCGGTGGAGAAAAATCGATCCCAAAAAGGTAGAGGAATCTATTCGGAACCCTGATGCTGTGGAAAGATCGACCGAAGGAAAAATGGGTGTGTGGCTCAAGACATCGGATGGCTTTTTAAAAACAACGTATGTTGAAGAGAACGATGAGTTTTTTATCATTACGGCTGTCATGAAAAAGAGACCTCCAAAGGAGGTGAAGTTATTATGAAGATCGAATACGATAACGAAGCAGACGCCTTATACATCCAACTTCGTGAGGCCGAGGTTGACGATAACATCGACCTCGAGGAGGGAATTTCAGTAGATCTCGATAAAAATCGACATGCCGTTGGCATTGAAATTTTAGATGTCAGTAAGCGACTCAGTTTTGAAGACCTTGCGAATATCAGCATTGAGAATCTCCCCATTGAAAAAGCGATACGCGTTTAAGCTTACCCTTTCCAAATTTTTCGTGAATCACCGAAGCCGGACCCCGTTTACTCTGCTTGTTGATCTCTTTCAGTCGAATTGCATCCCCCACCCAACGCGCAGAGGCTTCCAATCATTTGGTAAAAATCGGCTCCAGCGGCCTCAAAAAACGCGGGAATCCCGGTGGCACCTAACAAACCACCAGACAATCCTAAGGAAGGATTTCCACGGGTTGCTTCAGCGGTCTCCTGATACCCCTTCCAGGCAAAATAGAGAGCAAAGGCGGAGCTAATAGGACCAGCCGCTCGGGTCGCTGCCCCTTTAAAACCCCCGACGGTAACCTTTCCGTGGATCGCAGCGTCGACCATCCTGGGAAACGGACGTCCCCATCGCTGTTGAAAATGCGCACTGGCAGCTGTTAGCGCGGCATTGCCCTCACTCACGAACTCAAATTTGAACACCTGTATCGTGATTCTGCGAGCTTGGAGATACATTTGCTGCTCTAGTGTGAGAAATCCCTCCTCGACGGGATAGACGGTGTAAGCATCGCGCAGCAAGGCCACCAGCCGATGTTGCCCTTGAAAAACAACGTACTCCCCATTTGCATTCATGACCACCCCAATCGTATCTTGCCCTCCTGTTGTCAATCCCCCAAGATGACGGCTAATCAATGCATCGGAAGGCAAGTCTCGCCCCGAGAAGGCGTTTCGGACGATCAACTGTTTCTGACCAACTATTGCCGCATCAACAGCATGGAGTGGCCTAAAATTCCCTATCTCCTCCAGGCTAAAGGCCATTGGGGTGCTAACCAGATTACCCAGGTGATCTCTCAGAAAAAAGTTCTCGAACGAAGGGGGGCCACTTTCAGCTCCCAACAGTAAAAGGTCAAGCCCAGGGTCTTTCCCATCGGGATCAATAAAGAGATTCGGGCGGTTATTGGCGTAGGCATACGGGAGATTCCCTTGTACAGGATCGATGCTGGTGAAGCGGGAAAGCACAGAATCATAACACCGGGCGACGTAGTTGTAGAGAGCGGATTCGGGGTCGAGTTCTTGGCCGGTGTAGAGATGCGCCGTGGCTTGGATGCCGCCGGCTTTGAGATCTTTGAGAACTTCACCGTAAGGGGAATAGATTGAAGCTTGCTGAACATTCCCACCCTCGTTCGTCGCCACACTCGTCGAACCCAAATGATCCGAATGGACATAGCTCACCTCCGCTCGTGCCATTGGACAG
>JACQOV010000054.1 GCA_016202395.1 Deltaproteobacteria bacterium | reverse complement strand
TCCCTTTGGGAGATCTGGATGAGAAACGTTTAAAGAAGCTGAGCCTCAAAGAATTGGATCTAGTCAAAGGAGGGGTTCGTGAGATTCATAATCTTGCGATCGATGGGATTGGGAATTTCCCTTTAACGATAGAAAAAGCCTGGCAGGCGGATTTTCATACCACCTTCCGAAAAGTATTTGTTCGTATTCTTCAGTTTAAAAGCCCTGAAGAAACGGAGCGTTTTTGGCTGGAGCTCTCTGAGGCCTCCACAAAAGAGATTAGCCGATCGATCCAGATCAATCTGGGAGATGGAGCCCACTGGTATTTTCGGCACGACGATTTTGCGGGGGTTATGTGGTATCGCGATCGGTGGTTTACATTCATCGACGTGGAGGCAGCTTCACTAGGTGAGAAGCATCGCGTTTGGTTCGAGGCTGAGAATTTAAGGGGTCGGGTGATTGAAGAGATGGAGAGTTTTTATACAACTTATGATCCTGAGGAGATCCATTTGGGGAACTGATCGCCCAATTTGCTTTATTCAAGAAGAGAGGTGGGAAAAATGTTATTCAGAAATATCCTCTACCTGTTATCGATATTGGCCTTTATGCTTTGGGGACCGGCTCTCACACTTGCAGACGATCAAAATCTTTTTATCGCCCAAGAGGATACCGATGATGAAAGAGAGTTAGATCCAATCAAGACGGGTGAGCCGGCCGAGAAAGATTCTGAGGAAGAAGAGGACCGATTTATTAGAGAAGGAACCGAGATCATTTTGGAAAAAGTGGAGAGGGCTTGGGACAAAACCGAAGATGATTTGGCGAGGGGATTCCGCAATTATGGTGGGGCTGGAGGTGCGTCAACAGGTTATCTTTTCACGAGTTTCAACGAAATAAATAACGCGGCTCAGGCAGCTGGCTTACCGACTTTAAGTGACAATATCATTACGATTGGTGGTAGAGGGTACGGCACTTTGAATCGACATTTCCGAATCGGGGGAGGAGGGTATGGAGCCTTCCCAAAGTCGGAGGAGGGCTCCAGAGGCGGCACAACGACCCAACTCAAATTCGGAATGGGCTATGGAGGAGTAATCCTTGATTATGTATTTCAGTGGAGAAGGACGGAGTGGGCTTTGGGTGGATTGATGGGAGGTGGAGGTTACAACCTACAGCTTAACGGGCCTTCGACTACGAATTTTGATGAGAAGATCCGGGGTGGATTCTTTGTTTTGCAGCCGCACATGGGGGTATTGTACAAAATTAATAGATGGGCTGGTGTGGAGTTCGAGGCAAGTTACTTCTGGACAAATATGGGAGACCTCAACGGTAGCTTTGGAGAGGGTGTCAGCTCTCCGGACGCAGATTTCAACGGCCTTATGTTGACCGTTACTCCCACCCTCGGTTGGTTTATTGATTAAGATGAAGGCATGGCAAAAAATAGCTTTTAATTTTGTCTCTATTTTGTGTCTGTGTGTTTCCGCGTGGACGGAATCGGTGTTTCTGCCGGTTCCTTGGGTAGAGGACCCCGAGACGATCATCACTTATCGGACGCGGATTATTGAGCCAGGGCAAGGGGAGCGAAAAAGCAAGTGGGATCGGTGGGAAGGGTACTATGGAAGAAAGGTGATTCGAAGGTTTGAGAAAGAAGGGGAGGGGCTTTTGTATGCCTCCGAGGAGGCAGTGCTAAAGGACGGAACCCAGATCATCGCTGAATCCACTTATCGCGCAGGAGAGAGCTTAATCCCTTTAACTTATTCTCGGAAGATGTACAGCCCCAGCGGTAGTGAGATCCTCCAATACGATGTTGCGATGGCGGATCCTGCCACTAAACTCCCTTCCAATACGTACGGGCTTCCGTTGTCTTTTGCTCTCAGTGGATTTGCAGCAGCGCCGCAGTCTTCAGGAAAGAGGGAATTTTATTTTTATATTGGTGAAGAGCAGGCCTCTCGCATGTATGTTGAAAGGGTTGGGAGCGAGGCTGTCACCGTTCCTGCGGGGACTTTTCAGTGTTATCGTTTTAAGATGTCGGTGGATCTCAAGAGTGTTATGCCGATCCATGGTCTCGTTTCAATGGTGGCCTCCGCATTCACAGATGACTTTTACTTCTGGTTTTCTAAGGAGCCCCCCTATCGTTTTGTAAAATATCAAGGGACGGTGGGGCCCCCCGGCGCCCCCTCCATTGTGATGGAGGTCGTCTCTATCCGTAAAGGGATCTCGAATTAAGCTGGATACTCACGGATCCCCCTGCTGCTTCGATATAGCGAAAAAGGGTGTTCAGTGTCATCGAGGATCTCCCTTTTTCGATGTCGAGGGCCCTTTGCCTCGATACTCCCATCCGTTTCGCAAGGTTTTGGGCGGACAGCTTTGCGACATCACGTCGATAGCCACGCAACCGCTGCCCCATCACCTGAGAATCCGTATAAGCCCTCAGGGAAGGAACTTCTGAAACTCTATCCTTCCTGCCTTTGACCCCAGGGATTTGCTTTTGGATCGCTCGGACGATGAGATCGGTATCATGACGAAGCCTTCCTTGGGAAAGATGTCTGCGGATCTTTCGATCGTAATTTTCGGCTAAGATTCGGGGAGAGATCCAACGAGATAATTCCTTTATCTCTAAAGTGGCCGATAGAAGACTGGCCGCAAGCTTTCCAAAACGAGGATATTTTGGATCGGAAAGGATCTTTTTCACCTCCGCGGGGCTTAATCCTGAAGCATGCCAAATGGGGTGTGTCATCCCTTTAATCCCTCTCTTTTTAAAAGAGCGCTCAAGGCCTCTTCGATCTCCTCCTTCAGATGATCCAAGATCACTTCGCTCGATGTTTCCAACTGATATTGGGTGATTTTGATCTCCTCTTGAATGTCTCGTTTGGGAAACCGAGATAACCACCAGTGGAGATTCCTCGCCGCTTGTGAGTTATATCCGCCTCGAACGAGTCGTTGGGAAAGTTTTTGATGTTGGTGAGAGAGAGCGTAGAGATCGAGGACATCTCGCGCCTCGAAACGCAAGAAACGACGGGTCTGACCTTCTGTGACGCCAATCAGGATTTTCCGATAGTAGATGTCGTCAATCCCCATGACCCGAATTCCATCAAAATCTTTAGGCGGTGACGCTAAAGGAACGGGATCGTCAATCCAGTCCACCTTAATCTCTTCTGCCTTTTTCCAAAGCCGGCTCCGTAAGACCGGATGCTCTCCTCCAGAAATTTCTCTAGGAGGTTCTACAGTGAACCCCCCTTGCTCCCATACACGCAGGATTTCTTGATAACGAGAAAAGTTACCTCCATTGTTAAACAGATCCAGATCAAAACTGACACGATGCTGGAGATAAAACAGAGAAAGCCCTGTTCCACCCGCCAAACAAAAAGGGTCCGTGTGCCCACGAATGCAATCTAAAACTAGAGCTGCGGCTTTCGGGATGATCTCCATGCTCTAAGAATGGCAAGTTTTGAACTCAATGTCAATATATTTGTTGCCTTCGTATAGGGCAACATATTTTTTGCTTTTGATTCATAGTTAATAGATAATTTATGGTAATAATTTGATATTATCAAATTATTGCCTTAATATATCTATCTATGGTAACCACAGAAAATCCAATCCATAGTGGATCGGGGTTGGAGCTGATCCGCAAGCTCGTAGGTGAAGGCGACCTTATTTTTACAGTGGATCGGGCACGTGCCCTAGCTCCGGCCGTAGGGCTATCGAACAGCTATGTCAGTGAAGCCCTCCACCATCTGGCCAAGGGGGGATGGGTGGTCCGGCTCCATCGGGGGCTCTACGCTATTGCCTCCACTGTGCCAGGGGTTACCCCCGCCCACGACTTTGAGATCGCGATGGCTTTGGTCAACCCTGCTGCAATTTCGCATTGGTCCGCACTTCATCATCATGGCTTGACAGAACAAGTGCCACGCACGGTCTTTGTGTTGACAACCACCGACACTGAGATTCCTCGTCTGCGAGGGAAGCGGATAGCAGGTCGGTCCGGCTACCCTATGAGTCATACCACATACCAATTTGTTCGCGTCAAGCCGGAGCGATTTTTTGGCACCGAAAAGGTTTGGATTGGAGAGACCCGTGTTACGATCACGGACCCAGAGAGAACACTCATTGATGGACTTAGGATGCCGCAGTACTGTGGTGACTTTGCAGAAGTGCTGCATGCGTTTGAAATGCATGGCAATCATTTGAATATAGATCGGATTATTGAATATGCTTTGAGGTTGGATGCGGTAATCGCCAAGCGCCTTGGATGGATCTTAGAACGACGAGGGATTGAAATCACCCGGCTGCAGTCTCTTAGGGAGGTTCGAGTTAAGGATTATCGCACGCTCGATCCAACGGGTCCCCGCAAGGGACCTTGCAATCGCCAGTGGATGATCCAGCAGAACTTGCCGGGAAGAATGACACGATGAAGCCATTACGCACACGCTTGCAAGAAGCCCGAAAGCAACGGGGGCTCCCGTGGGAGGTCCTGGAACGGGATTATCTGCTCTCCTGGATTCTTGCGGGTTTGATGGAAGTGGGTACGTTGAAAGAAACGTTGATCTTCAAAGGTGGCACGGCTCTCAAAAAATGCTACTTCGGTGATTACCGCTTTTCGGAAGATCTCGATTTCTCCGGATTGGAGGGTGTGCCCACCGGTGAGGCAATGAAGATCGCCGTCGAACAAGCCTGTGCATCTGCCAAGCAATTGCTCGAGGAGTATGCCCCGGTGGAGATTGTCTGCGAACGCTACACTGCAAAGGATCCACATCCGAGCGGGCAAGAGGCCTTCACGATTCGTGCCCGCTTTCCCTGGCAACGGGAACTCCACACGCGGGTGATGATCGAAACCGCCATAGATGAGACGGTCTTGATGCCCCCGCGCAAAAAAAAGATTCTCCACGAATATGGCGAGCCGTTTAATGCCCACATCCAAGTCTATGCCTTGGAAGAGATTATTGCTGAAAAACTGCGTGCTATTTTACAACACATGGAAAAATTGGAGCGTCGGGGTTGGAGCCGTTCACGGGCCCGCGATTATTACGATCTCTGGCGCGTACTGGGAACATACAAGACCGAGTTGGAACTTTCCGATTTCTCCTCGTTCCTCCGCGACAAATGCGCCATCCGCAACGTAACTTTTAAAGGGCCAGAGGACTTTTTCCAGGACACGATGCTGGCCTACGTAGAAAAAACGTGGGAGTCGTGGTTGGGTCCGCTGGTCCCGAATCTTCCGCCGTTTCAAACTGTTATCAACGAGCTTCGCCCACAGATCGTGGAATTTATTGCTTTTGTAGATGCTGGCGGCGCCTCCATATAAATCTACTCTTATTTATACACTTGCTATTTTCACCCTATTTGCATAAAATATACTTTATATGGCGGAGACACTTTGGGGTAATATTTACTTTAAAGATATATACGTTGGAAGGCTGCAGGAAGAGCCCAGTGGCAGAGTTGTATTTGGCTATGATCCCTCTTATCTCGAAGCCATGCAGCCGGCCATTGCCTATACTTTGCCACTGCAGTCGGGGCCTCATATTTCCGAGCGTGGGCTTCATTCATTCTTCGATAATCTGGTCGCCGAGGGGTGGCTTAGAAAGGCTCAGGCAAAAGTCTTAGGGGTAGACCCCAGCAACCACTTTGCGTTGCTATTAGGCTTTGGGCTTGATCTTGCCGGAGCCATTTCGGTCGTCGACCCGGAGCCGCGAAAGCACAAGCCCCTGGATCATGCCGATGGCGCTACCTTGGCAGCGCTTTCGGGAAGGGCCTCTTTGTCCGGTGTGCAACGTAAGTTGCTTGTAGTGAAGGATGGCAGGCAGTATAGACCGGTGGGCCCTGACGAGCTGAGCACGCATATTGCTAAGCTGCCTTCCGGCAATTTGGCCGGCCTGATTGAGTTGGAATATCTGACCACTCAGGCTATGCGCGTACTATTGCCTAACGACGATGTGGTGGATATGGAGATTGCTACCGTTTCATCGATCAAGGAACAGACACTCGTCATCCCTCGTTTTGATCGTACTGTCACCCGCAAGTCGATTAAGCGCATTCATTTTGAGGAATTTAACCAGCTCTTAGGCCGGCGCTCAGACAACGATAAATATGACGGCGCCTATGAAGAGATGGGAAAGTTCATCCTCGATACACCGGGATGCATTCCGGCAGAGGCGGATCGTCTTTTACAGCGCATCTTGGCATGTTTGCTTATGGGCAATACCGATGTGCACTTCAAGAATGTTGCCATGTTTCACACCCGTGATGGACTCCGTCTAACGCCCGCTTACGATCTGGTCGCGTCGTCCGTGTGCCCGGAATACCAATCTGTTGCTCTCACAGTGAGTGGAATCAGGAATCTTGAAATCGCTAAACTGCAACCCAAGCATTTATTGAATATGGGGAGTGGATTTGGCTTGAATGATGAAGCTCTCGTCACTGCGGTGGAGACGATCGGAAAACATCTCTCCGCCGCGCTTGAAGCGCTGTCAAAGTCGGCCGTGGGATCCAAGGAGTTACGTAATCAACTCATCAATAGAATGGAAAAACGATGGAACGGCAGGTTCAAATTAACTGGCCAGCTATTGTCGAAGAGGCAAAGCAAAGGCGCAAAAGCCAAAGACTGACGCAGAAAAGATTGGCAATGTTGGCTGGCGTCAGTACACCCACTATCTCCCGCTTTGAAAGCGGTGAGAAGGATGTTCAGCTGTCTTCTATTGTAAACATTCTGACTGTGCTAGGCATGGTAGATCAGCGCCACCTTCTATTTCCGGAGCCAAAGGAGCGATGCGATTTCGATCGTGAGGTGGTCCTATTTAATGGGAAGGATAGAGATAAAGCGGTGCAATGCGCCATTAGCCAAGAGGCGCTAGAAGATCATTGGGGCGGCAACGACAAAGACCCACTCAGGATTTTCGTTACAAACCGTGAGCGTATCGAACATGAAGCGCGACGCAAATATTTTGTCAATCACCTGGAAGCAGACGGCTCTATCCTGATACGCACAACCGATCTTTGAGGATCATGGGCACCCTGGAGTGGGCTCCACGATCGTGCCGATCCCCTCTCTTTGGTAGCTCTTGAAGAATTCGATCGCTTGACATTGGGCCTCTACCGAGCGGATGAGGCTGTTGTGATCCGAGGCGACCGGTTCGCTCGACTCCTCTGGGATCGTGATCGTGTCGTACTGGACGAGACCTTGGGTCACCCTTTCTCCTTGATGGGGGTAGGGAACGTTCTCTGTCCCAGGCAGTTCTACGATCGCATCACCCACAATGGGCAGATTCAGCGCTCGGGCGAGATCGGCATAGTTCCCAGGGGAGACACGGCCATCCGGCTCACTTTGAAAGAAGAGGGCGTTGCGCGTTAAGAGAGGGCCGAAGCTCGAGGGCTCGACCCGATCCATGAGTACCTGTCCCGCTGTGATCGACTCCAGAAAATTAGAAACCTTGACGGGGTCATCGACCTCCGTGAGCAATTTAAAAACAGCGTTGAAGGAGCCGGCTTCATACCCCAGATCGGCGCTCTCTCGCAGCAACTCCACAAATTTTCCTCCAACAACCCAAAAAGCGGCTGCTTCAATCTTGGGTTCCAAGCTCACGAAGGGGACTCCCATGGAGCTCCCAATTGAATCACCGATGTAGAAAAGATCCGAGAATGAGTCGACGCCGACTTTATCCGCCAGCTCTCGATCCAACCCAACGACCTTCACGAGGTGGAATAGATCGACCATCGTTTGACGAAAATTATCCTGCATTCGCTCGAGGTCCTCGACATCATGAAAATCGGTGAGTGTGGCAAACAAGGTGAAGAGATCGTCGACAAAGATCGTGGGATTGCGCTTGTTCTGAGAGTTTCGGAAATTGTGTTCGACTGCGTCAATCCCAATCATCGCAAATCCCTGCTCCGCAAAACGGTTGGCCAATAGCAGCAATCGTTCCTTCCGGATCGAACTCGGATGTTGGAAGATCACCATCGGAACATTAGGATCATGATTTTTCGGCAGTGTAAGCAAGAAAGAAACTCGATGCAGGTTTTGAACCTCGGGATTTTCACCGAAATGCCCCTGAGTATCCTGATAATTTCGAGCGCTAAAGAGCCCCACCTTGTAATCCAGATTTTCATGAGCCACCTTGGGGAGATCGACCTCCTCGAGTTGTTTCAGATTACAGTAACAGAGATCGTTATCGCTTGTGGGAGGGGCCTCCCCCTCGCAGTCCACCGGTTGGAGCTCTTGCGGGTTACAGATCTGTGTTCCCAGAAACAGCGCAGGATCGGAAGGCCTGTAAAGATCCTCTCGAATCTCTTCCAGATCGTTGGAGATCGAACTCTCAGAGCGGGTTGTGAACGAAAAGGCGAGAGCCACCTCTTCCTCTGCAATCCCGAGTGATTCGAGTGTCGGTTGAATCTGCGCGACATACTCCGAGGCGAAAGATGCATATCCCGCAGGAGGATTTCCCGCTTGGACCGATTCAAAAACATCGGAGGCCACCACAGGGTTGCCGATACTGTCTTTAATGCCGTTGACTCCTCCCTTCACCACCACGATGTAGGTTGTGGAAGGCTCCAAAGGTCGAAATGGCTCCAGATATAAAATCTCAACGCGGTCTTTCCGCCTCTTTCGGCTGAGCGATTGATCAAAGGCATCGAGCGCAATCTCCGCGGGAATCAGATCGCCGGTCAAGGTTGTGAGCAGAACGGAATCGTTGAGGCTAGGGGATTGTGGATGGGTCGGAAGGGAGGTGGGATCGATCTTCATCCCTCGAGGGACATCGAGTCCGATCACGATTCGACCTGTGGCGCTAAAACCATCGTTTTGATTCAAGGCAGCGGGGGTCACGCTGGAGCTAAAATCGAGATCCGGCATGCAGATCTCGAGTTTAAGAATCTGGATGCAATTGTTGAGTGCCTCAGGGAAATCAACGAAGAAGTTGTTACGGAGATCCCCGGAGAAGTTCACCTTCCCATCCTGATAAAAAACGTTTGTTGGAAAGGGAAGGGGGGTCTGCGAGTTCAATGGATCGAACTGCACCTCCACCTGGCATCCACTCGGCGCCGCCACGAATAGCAACGAACCCAAAGCGATAAGGCTCCAAAAAAATCTCTTGAATGGCATAGTTTTCATATGACTCCAAAACGTCATCCCCGTGAAACTTGTCCTCGAGAAATCGGGGAACGGGGAACCCGAAATGGATTCCCGCTTCCACGAGAATGGAAGATCAATTAAGATTTAGCTCTGATAACGACGCCGTCTCCGAATCACAAACATGAAACCGATTGGAAACAACATCAGAATCAATTCCAACAACCCTGTTCCAGAATTTTCACTGGATGCAGAGATAACAGACGAACAGCCAGAAGACTTGTCAGTCGCGTTCAAAGCAAGACCCGCGCTCAGGCTGCCATCTTCATTATCAATGGTTGCGATCCGGCGTGTCCCAGGAGCCACTTCCCCAGTGGAAGGATCGATCCCTCCCATGAAGACATGGAGATTCGCGTAATCAACCTGAATTGCCTTTCCAGTGAGCTCGATGTTTTGATCTCGAACACCGAATTCGACCAACTTGTCGAGGTAAACCGTCCAAGAGGGTTGATTAAAGTCCGTTTTCACGGAACTTGGCTGATACTTAAGATACCGCAAATTTCGGTGATCGTAGAGGAACTTCAGCCCATTACAACTGCTGCTCGGTTCACAATACGAAACCGCTTCCATTTGCCCTCGAGGGGTCCAACTCATCTCACGACGCCAACCGTTGTGAGGGTTATAATTCACGGTAGTATTCCCAGACGCGTCGTACTCCATGGCAAGTGTGCAGTTGCCGCTGTTACACCCCTCTGGAATCTCGTGAGAGCCAATGATTCGGTAGTTCTCCACACCCACACTCGATAGTTGGTGCGGGCCATCGTTGCCCCCATCATAATTAAACTCCCAAGAGTACTTGGTAGCCTCGCCATCCCGATTGCAAAGCTCTTTCTTGGATCTCATATTGCCGATGGTGTCATAAGAGTACTTCTGTTCGTAAATGCAGCTCCCGTCACCGTTTCGCGTGCTCTTGGCATAGATCAGCTGATCTAAACCGTCGTATTCATAAAACGTCGTGCTTGCATTGGAGGCAATGTCTTCCTTCGTGTCTCCATCGATCCACACCTGGGCTGTGGGGGTACTCGTAATCTCCCAGATATTCCCACCGGCTCGGTAAGAATATCCTAGGTCTTGAATCTCCCCTTGAGTGCAGTGGGTGGTAATGGTGAGTAACCGCTTCGTGTCGGGATCATAGGCATAGCCTGTTACACAACCATTCCCATAAGAGATACTCTGCATCTGACCGTTTTCGTCGTACGTGGCATTGGTCACATAGGAGGCCGTCGTGGTGCCATACCCCGAGATGCTGATCAACTGTCCCACCGTGCACCCCAGAGAACTGGAACCGCAGTAAGTGTAGGTGAAGGTATTCCCAGCGGCCTTGAGGGTCTTAACCTGTCCATCGTCAGTCCATGTGTACTGCACTTTTTGACCCACCACCGGATCTACAGAACTCAAACTCCCCCCAAAAGCCATGTCGTAGAGCCTCTCTAAAACACGTCCCCGTTGATCATAGCAATAGCGAGTTACCATTGTCTGTTGGGCCCCATCCTGATTAATGATCACTTCCGACTCCGAGAGGGTGTTGGGATGAACATAGCTTGTCGAAGAGCAGAAAGAGCCGGTCCCATACGTGTTGACCATCTGCTCAGATTCGCTCGAATCCTCATTCGTATAAGTTGCGCTGATTGCGAGACCTTGTTGGTAGGTAAACTTCGCAACAACGCCACGCGCGTCGACCTGTTGGGTCAAATGTCCGCTCAAATCGTATTCATACGAAGTCTTCCCAGCATCGGGATCGATGAGCTTAGTCCTTCTCCCTAAATCGTCATACCCGAACAAGGTTTCGTTCCCATGAACATCAACGATCCTCGTTATCAAAGCGTCGACTCCACTCCCATCGGGCTTGGCCCGATAATCGTATTCGTAATAAGTGCCGCGATACTTCCCATCCTCCTGAAGATAAGTTGGAGCGTACCACGTGTTGACGGGATCATCGATAAACCCATCCTTGTCATCGGTGCGCCACGTGCTAACCAGGGTGTCGGTAAACCCGCTTCCGCAATACTTAACATCGCAAAACTGTCGAACCTCTATCGGGTTCCCAAACCCGTCATATAGCGTTTGACCATGTCCGGTGTAAGCTGGGGTCTGACTCCCCTCCGTTGCCATCGCCATCCCTGAGGCAAAAACATCGGGGCCAAAAACTGCAGCCACGGGCCCCACCATTTTTGATTCGCTGTGAATTTTCCCTGAGGGGGTATCCAGATCGGTGGCCTCCACTTGCCCCAGAGGATTGTATGTCGTCTCTGTATAGGTCCCTGAATAAGCATCAGTCGTTGTCGGGGGGGTCGTTGGATCCCCCGTTTTTGTTTTGGGGTGATAGGTGTGGATCACTTGCCCCTTGTCGTTAAACTCCTGGGCGGAATAGATATAACTCCCATTGTTGTAAGGTCCCACCAACTTTGCCCAAACACGTCCCAATCCATCATAATGATCAACAGAGACCAACTCCCCACCTCCCGTAACGGTCGTTGTTTTGACGTAGCGGTAATGGGTGTCATCGTATTCGATCTTTTTAGAGTAAGTCCCTGTCGTGAGGTCGTCTTTGACCTGCGTTAAGCGACCATAGGTATCGTACGTAAACGTAGTCTTGGGACTAATCCCCGTCGAAGAAACCTTCGTCCAGCTGACCAACCCCTGAGCCACATTGTAGTCATTCTCGATGGCGATGGTCCCTCGATCGGTGTAGGTAGTCTCCGATAGCTCCGGATAAAGATCGAGTGTTGAATCAAATCGCGTGATCTTCGTAGTGAGGGAATCGGCGCAACCTGCAGTGAAACAGGTTGTTGTTTCCGTCGCGATTCCTCGAGAGCTGTAAACATTGGCAGAGACCTGCTCTTCATAAACCTGAACCTGGAGGTCGCCAATGATTCTATCGAAGTTGTCATGTAATACCGTTTTTAATTTCTCAATAACAACGCTGGCCCAATCCGGAACAGGATATTCGTTCTGAGCAGAGACAGGGAAAGCAGCGTCCCCCATTCGAACCACCGGATTTATCTGCTGAGGAGTAATTTCTCCACCCGACGCCCCCGTTTTAGCATCCACTCCACTTTGGAGTGTCGTCCAGCCGACGTAAGACTCCGTGACATTTCCCCACCTGCCGCTGGGAGCCGTCTGGTACTGCACTTTTTGCCAATAACTCCCTCCCAGAGAAGGATAAACCTGGGTCTTCGTTATTTTTCGAACATAAGCATCCCCCGGATCTTGGCCATAAGAGAACACAACCTTGGTGGCTGTGGGACAGTAATCACCTAAATCGCTCGAATCGATGTCGAGGCTATCGGGGACAGCCCCATCACAGCGACGGAACGACACCTCTTTCAAGTTCAAAGAATCGGAGGCCAGAAAATCTGAGGCGTTCTCACTATATTCATTCTTCTGGATCACCGTTTGACGGCAATTGTCAGTGGAACAAGAAATCCCGTTGTCATTGTAAACATCGGTTCGGGTCGCCTTGATCCCTGTAAGAGCAAAACCGTAACGATCAGTACCCGTAGTACCCTCGCAAATTTTCTCTGTGTTTGTCACATCATCGTGACAGAACTTAACGTCAAACCGAGGATAGTTGACCGTCTTTTGAACCGCCTGATCTGTTTTGTCCCACGCGGCGGATCCATCAATCTTATCATTGAAAAGATAAGACTCCACTACAAACCCTTTTAAGAGTGGGCTGTCTCCATCGGCCGACTCGCCTGGATTGCCGGTGTAGGTCTTGGTCAGTGTGCTCTGGCCATTGGCCAACCGGTTTTTCCCTTGGAAGTTATACACCGAACCGACGTTAACCTGCCTCGCCTCTACCCACTTGCATCCCTGAAAACTCGGAGCATCACTGTTATAGAAAGGATCTTTGCAATAAAAGTGGGCTTCATAATTTTGTCCCGTTCCATCTTTTGAAATCAGGCGGACGGCGACCACAACGCTGTTGGGCAAATTTGTGCTTCCCCCCACTCTTACACTATTCAGCCGGGCGTAAACCATCTCCTCGGTGCCGCCAGTCGGATAGGTGGTTTTGACCAAACGGTGAATATCGGTGCTGGTATCGCCCGCCCCATCGTTGTTGGTGTCCACCGAGTTGCTGTAAGTGTAAACGGTCGGTTTTAAGCAGGTCGCTCGGTTGCTCAGATCCGAAGTGGTAATCGCAGAGTCAGTTTTACCGCACGTATAGATCTTCTCGAGATGGATCACCGTGTCGTCAGTGGGGCTGGCATCGATATAATCGAAGAAGGTAGTTCCCACCCGAGTCGACGTTGAACAGTTCCAATTGTTGCATAGAAAAGTCTCAATCGATTGGACTTTTTGGTTTGCAACCTGCGTCGCTTGCAACCCCCCGGTCAGACCATATTTTGTGGCTTGCCATGCAATGGACGAATCACCGGATTCGGCCCCCGTCAGCTGCTGGCTCCCCTTGTAGTTGAAGACGGCTTTGTAGTAGTGAGTCCCGTCGTCCGAAAGGGCCCAACGGATCGAGGTCAAAGTGGGCTCAAATTCGAGGCTTCCGTCGGTATAACAAGTCGTTCCCACCGACCAATCGTAATCGACGTGGTTCCCATAGTCGTCCTTCGTCTGGGTAAGATACCAGCGAAAAGTTACATCCTTATGAGTGGCGCCGGCACAAGAGTTCTTGACCACTTTTGAGAAGGTAAGTCGCGGCCCGCCTCCAGGGCTCACGACAGACCAGGTATCGCTCGAGCTATTGTAGATGTATTTCGAGGGGGCTGCGCCCGATTGTGTTGAAATAAAAACATAGTTCGAACCTGAGGACTGCCCCGCAAGATAGAGGAGATCCCCTTTAAAACCCCCAGGGGCCTGCACCCGATAGTAATCCGCTGGCACAAACGTGAGCGCCCCACGACTCCACTCCCTCTCAATATAGAAATCCCCGGAAAGATTCCACCCCTGTCCCAATGACTGGATCGGCGCGGTATCGGCATATTGAACCGAGACCTCCGGGGTGATGCCCGCGTGCCCGGGGAGAAGCGCTACGGTCCTTCCCGTGCTGTAGATCAACGCATTCCCGCTCACGTTCCCTTTCATCAGTTCAAAATTGGCGGCTGCGGGGGCGTCTTGCGTATCATAGAGCGGTTCAGAATCGTGCGAATCGTCGCCGAGCGTCGCTTCCGCCTCAGAGCCTTCCGTATTCCCTTCCACAAACTCCGGAAGATCTTTCTCTATCGGTTCTTCGATTGGAGCTTGTTTGGATGGCTCGATTGTTTCGAGCGGTTTTGATTCTGGCAACCGGTTCTTGGCCAATGTGGCTGCCTGAGGCATCGGCTGGTAAATCAACGTGCCAGCCAAAAGCCCAACGAATACCTGACGGATTGTAGATCGGATCATGATAGGACCCCCCTTTTTGAGTTGTTTACGATTGTTATTGATTCTACATCTTTCATAATTATTTTCAATTACGGCCTCGAATCCATCGAAGATTCCCCCCCCACTGAAGAAGAAGAGGTACCTTTCTCAAAGAGTTGATATTGACTACCGAAGAGGCTACTTAACACACGCATCATCGCGTCACCATATTTAGGCACAGATATAGATTCATAAAGCTGGACAAAACCAGTTCCTCCGATGGATGGCCCCCTGTACGGTCTTTCAACTACATAATGATTGTAGAGGAATATGTCAGCTAGAGGAGGCCCTACCATGTCTTGAACCACACCTCCAACAAAGCTAGCTAGCGATTGGGCCAACCAATGTCCCACCTCGAATCCTAATTGGATCGTCTGCTGCTGGTATCGTTGATACGCCACATTGAGTTCGTAGCCAGTTCGCAAAGCGCTCCGAGCGAGACGATAACCCACAACGGTTACTTTTCCAAGATTCTTCATAAAGGGGAAGGCCCCCATCCCTTGAGCAAAATCAAACTCGACAAAGAAGGCATCCATGGGAGTAAAATTATCTCGGAAGTTTCGGAACGGCTTCTCCCAGAAACTGGCCTTCCCCATGTTTCCTCTTTGGGTCGCCAGATTTCCCGTAATGGATGCAAGATCTCCTGCCCCCATTTTAGCGGCCATCTGGAAAGCACGACTCGCGAAAAGTGTTTTCACAACAGGGATATTGTGCTCGATGGCAAAGCTATTGAGGGAGGGCCCCACGAACTCTACAAACGCCACGTAAGCAAGGGCCGTGACCGCCGCTGCGGCCAATGCCCTTCCCCAATCGTACTCCACCCCTTGCATCTTCGCAGCAATCCCCACAGCGATCTGCGGTATCATCGCAATGGTAAAGGCAACAAGAAATTTAATAAGAAGTTGAGCAATGGCCCAAGCGAGTATGCCAAACTCGCCGCTGGGATCGGCCAGGTTGATCGGGTTGTTCCCTGCGTAGGCGTACGGGCTGGTCATCCGGAGAGGGTCTTTATAGAGCTCCTGCACGTCCCCCCCACTGATCTGGATGGCCAATTCATCGAGAGGCTCGGGGCTGATAAAGAGGCCCAGCGTCGGATCGTAGTCACGGGCATCGGTCACGGTATAGCCGGTCACCTCGTCCTTCACCTTGCCGATAAAATCAGGATCGGCCGAAGACGCCAGCGTTGGCGTGGAGGTGGCATCCATACAGAGATCGGGGTTCAGATCGCAGGCGTCCTGACCAAAGGCGGTGTAGGCCTGGGCCTGGAGCGTGCACCCTTTAGAGTCGGTCACCACCGCCAGATTCCCTCGGTAATCGTTCATAAAGAATCGGGCGGAAGATTCCGGGTCGGGGGTGCATTCTGCAGATTCCGATGCCTGTGTTTGGCTGGTTGTTAAGTTCTGCTTCTGGCGAACCGGCGCTGCTTGAACCGAATACGGCATGGAGACCTCGACAAAGAAAATCACGGCCACCGCCAAAGCGATCCCTTCAAAGATCCCGGGATGGAACCGAATCTTCCACCGCCAAAGCCCAATGAACAAAAATAAATAAAACAAAACCGCCAACAAGCCCCACGGATTCTGAGTATCGGGGTTGCTAGAGGTAAAAAGGCCGCAAGCGATCGGCCCCGACACTGGGGTTGGCTCAAAACTTAAACTGGTGTCTTGCAACGAGGCAACCACCATAGAAGTGCCAGGGATCCCAAAATACCGAATTGGAATGTTGTCAACCGCAGTGAGCTGGTCGCCGAAATAATCGGTAAGCCTCGTGGTACCACCAGCGAGGGTCTCGACCTTCCGAACCCGTCTCCCATCAACACCATAGAAGTAGGTCCCTTCTGAAATCCCTTCTTCCGCGTGGATCTTAGCACGTTGCAGTCTCCCTGCCGCGTTCCAGAAGAGCTCTTTTCCTCCGCTCCATCCCGATGTCGATGATTGGGTGCTGCTGCAACTCCCCCCCTCTTTGGGAACCCAATCCTTCTCCAAGGTTCCATCGGGATTCCAGTGAAAACAACGC
This sequence comes from Deltaproteobacteria bacterium, assembly GCA_016202395.1. GTDB lineage: Bacteria > JACQOV01 > JACQOV01 > JACQOV01 > JACQOV01 > JACQOV01. The sequence goes on along the minus strand of JACQOV010000054.1, from coordinate 8,937 downwards.
TCCGTTTGCTCATTTCCTCCATCGAGAGGCTCTACCATGATCGAGGCCAAACGGTCGTTGTTCCCATACAGATACTGCTGATCTCCCTCCCATCGAGAACAGGTGCCAGGAACAGGAACCGGCTGCGGCTGTGGGATAGGAACACTTGGGTCCAGGGAACCGCCCGCCCTACGGAACGAATCGGGAACTTGGTAATGCCCTCCTCGGGAAAGGACTTTCGGATCGAGCTGAACCGTTGGAGTCGAAGAGGCTGAGGCCGGCTGACTTGCACTCTCCTCGCAGACTTCGGCCCAGTTATCAACCACAGCGCGGTTGCCGAGGCCATCGTAATGAAATTGCTCCCAGTAGAATTCTTTTCCTTCTTTTTCCCACTGAGCCTTAGCGCTTGTTAATTGATGGAGGCCGTTGTAATCAAAATTCCAAACCAGATCCTCCGTCTGACGCCGCGTTGACCACCGAACCGGGCCCTCGGTCACCTGGAGGATATGCCCTGAGGGGTCTCGGTCGGTGATCGTCTGGAAAAGGAGAGACTGATCGGCTCGCTCCACCATCTTGCAAACACCGGTGGTTGTGTCAAAATCCTCTTTCGCACAGCCGAAGAGCGCTGAGAGACGTTCATCGTCATCAAAGGTGTAATCGATGGCCGTCCCATTCCCGAAGAGTAGAGCCGTCAGCCGCCCCTTTTCATCATAGAAAGCCTTATCGACAAGGGTGAGGCTCTTTCCACTGTAACCGACCACAATCGCCGAGCCATTAGAGCTCAACTGCGGCAGGTGATCCTTCCATCGATAGGCAGTCACCACCCCGCTGCTCTTTCCCTCTCCATCCTCGTAGAGATCCTCCCGTTCCACCACGCGGCTGTAGACATCGTAACGCAGCTGACTCTTGTAAGATCTGGGGAGGAGGTTATCCCCTTCCTGATCTTGAGAAAGCCGCTGTTTTTTAATCCGTCCCGCTCTATCCCAGCAAAGCTCTTGGATCTGCGTGAACTCCTCTTCGTAGCTCCCGTTCCCATCGAGATCCTCTCGCTCCGTCCGAGTCTCACTCCCGATCAACCCTACGTTGGAGCAATCGTCCCAACCGTCGTCCCCCTCCGTGAAGGGATTCGTATCGTACTGATACGTGATTAAGACATTTGCCTCAGCTCGCAACAAATCCATGTTGGGGAAACTTGTCGTGCTCGACAAAGGAGTCGAATAGGCCATCGCCGGCAAAAATTGAATCTCTAGCGGCCGGCTGTGCCCATCGTAACGAATGAACTGGGTCCGCAGAACAGCACTCCCATCCAGCCATTGCTTGATAAGAGGGAGCCCCATCCCATCGTACAGAACCCGATGTGTTCCGCTTTCGAGGCGATTCGTTTTAATAATCCTCCCCCAGGAATCGCGCTGATTCTGAATCACGACATTGTGGGAGATCCCCGCCTCTCCCAAACCGGTCACGCGGGGCTCTAGAACGATCTGATTCGCCCCTCCTGCCAAACCGTACTGCTCATAAGAGGCCTCTAGAACCGCTTGCCCCTCCCCCTGTTCCAAAAGAACATGAGTTGTCTCCCCATGGGCCCCTACGGTTAAGGTGCGGCGCAACCTGTTGAGTGAACCGGCCTGCCAATTGGGATCGGTAGACTCAATTTCTTGAAGCTGGGTATCGATCCCCACTGAATCACCCGTGGTCAAGGTCATCCGGGTGACTCTCCCTAAAACGTCATGCTTCTGCGAGGACCATTTTACCTGATTGAGATCGGTCCCCCACTGCGATGTCGCGGCAACAGCCCCATCCGCATCAAAAAGGGTCTTCTGCAGAAGGATCGATCTCCCGTCACTAGAACTCTCCCCATTCAGAACCGCCCACCCCGAGGAGTAACTCCGTTGAAAAGGGTAGCTCTTCCGCGTCGACTCCGAGGGGAATGTCTCCCAACAGGCATCGCCGTCCCGAGCCATCGCAGCCGTCCACATCGTTGGCCCTTTCCCATCCGAGTAGTAATAACACTGGGACATTGCCGTCTTTGCATCCGTGCCTGCAGGAACGAAGTGAGTTTCTCGAACCGGGCGCCCCAAAAGATCAAAACTCCTTCCAACCCCTCCTTCGCTACAATTCGTGTCGGCTAAACAGCTCTCCACATCGCCCGGATCGTCAGCCGCTCCAAAAACGCGGCTCTCAAAGGTCGGCCGTGAAAGATTCCGATCCCAATCAAAATATTGAACCGTGGAGGCCACCCCATCGCCACTCTCACTCACTTTCATAAGGAATCGACCCGCGTCAACCGGCGATGTTGAAGATAAACTCCCATATTCAAACTGGCTCTGGCTCTGACGTGTTCCCTGCAGGGACCTCTCCGTCGCTGTAACCTGAATCGCATGACCATAAGCGTCGTACTCCTCTATCTGCTCCAGGCTTGAAGCAGCCCCATACCCACCATTCGTCGTCGCAGTCGTGGTGAGAGAGGTCAACACATGATTCGAGTCGTAACTATAATCAAACTGCTGATACATCGAGGCAGTGGACAAACCGCAGGTGGCGGAGGAATCTAACTCATTAGCATCTCGACACCTCTTTTGCGCGGCCACCTTAATCAAGAGCCCTTGAGCATCGGAGAAACTGGCATATTCCGTGACATCGCGATGAGAGGGAATCCCGTTTTCACCCCCCGCTGTGTAACCGAGATCCTGTGCCGCTTTTAGATAACCGACAAAGGTTTGGGGAGAGCTCGAGGTCGGCGCCTCATACAGAAAATCCTTTTCGCGCACGGAATACTCCTCACCGATCTTCTGAATCTCAACAACACGATTCGGAAACGGAAAAATCGTTTTAAAAGGACCGTACTCACTGACGGTGGTGGGAGCGCTTGGAAAGAGGCTCAGTTGGTAAGACTCTTGCAAGATCTCAAACTGAGGCGGAGGCTCTTTTGGATCCAGAGAACCGGGGGTATACTCTGCGGCGACGGTCCCTTTGGCCCAAGGGGCCCCTTTCACCTTCTTGCGAAATTCCTCGGTAGGCCAGTAATCTTGCCCGCTCCCGGCCGGATTCGGAAGGGTGGTAGGAGGATTTAAATCGGTGTAGTCGGCGATGTGAATCCCCCACTCTTCTGGGAACTCCATTAAGTAGTGGGTAGTCGATTTGATATAAGAACCGCCCCCGCTCCATTCCTGTTCCGTAACGGCAGGGCAACCCGCAAAAGCCCCGCTCCGATCGGCAAAACACCCTTTGTAGGTGTACCGTTTGTAGACCGGCGTGTTGGTCCCATCCTCTCGGAACTCTTCGAGCCCGTCGCCAAATTTTGATGTGGTCACCTGTCGGATCATGGGGATCCCTCGGAGATGGTTGGAGTACGGCTCCCCTTGAAGCTCAAAACGATAATCCTCCGCATCGGCCCACTCAAAGGTGGTCACCCCCCCCATCCCATCGTCGATCTGGCTCAAAAGTCCCCCATCAAAATCCTTGACCGTCTTAGTGTAGTACTTGGAGGTCGGCCCCTCAGGACAATGATCGCATGACTGGGGACCTGCAACCGAATCCGGTTCAGGAGTACACCCATGATAAACCGACCATCCCCCCACATGGGACGGGTCATGATCGGGGATCTCCCCGTCCTCCTCACGGAGGTCCACAATATCGGTGATCCCATCCCCATTCATATCGTCGGTGAAAAGGGTCGTCGAAACGACAGAGTTCGCATGATAGTTTGCCACACACCCGATCTCCGTATCCTGATCATCAATCTTCCCATCGCCGTTGCAATCAAACGGATAAGAGTAATCAACCCCCTTCTTCTCTTCTGTCCAATAACGGGAGGTCGTGGGAGCCAATATCCGATACTCCGTTTTAGGATCAAAGTAGCTAACATAGGACGGCGTGGAACCGCACGATTGAGTCTCTTCTAAACAATCACCGGAACCCTCGGCCTTACAGTCCTCATTACGGTGGAAAGGATAGCAAATCCATTCGGCAAGGCCATCGCGATCCTTGTCTTTCTCATTCTGCCAGGTGGAGCAGTACATCATCCCACCACTTTCTTCCCCCTGTCTTGAAGCCCAAGAGGCTCCACCGAAATAGAAAATCCCAGACCAATAGTCATCATCTTTTTCTTGCCGTGTCGATATCTTTCTATCCGTCGGCTCTTTATACTCGTCAGGGAGTTTGGGAACGAAGATCGACTGTCCCTCTTCGGCAAAACGAAGATTCCCCACATCTCCACCGACTAAGGGGAGATCTGTCCAATCTCTGTGACATTTACCATCATTCTCGGCATCGAGAAACTCTGGAAGTGACCCCGAGCCTGGCGCCGCGTAAAGGTCCGACATTGTGTCGAGGGTCTTCCCTTTCTTCGTGCGGTTGAAATAACCAACGGCCGGGGAGATCGTCACAGGACAGAGAAGTTTTTCTAAATCTGTTTCTTCTATGATGTCTCTTTGAGACTCCGGGACGGTGCAGAAAGCAACCTGATCGGGGTCAAATTTGACGTTGGCATCATTGGCAGCGTTTTTAACCCTCTCCGCATTATTCCACCAGATGTTAATCGTATTGGCTCCATCATCCACTTGGATCCAATCCTGGTCTCCATCCGCATCGATGTCGAGAAATTGGGTTCTAACATACTGGGTATCGTGATCACTGTCCGGAATATGGATGTCGCTCAACTCCTTATTCAAAGGCAATCCACCGAATCGGGTACAGTTGTCATCAAAATCAATAGGCTCACAAGTGCCGGTCCCATCCTTGAACCGCTTGCTAGAATCACAATCCAACTCCACCCCTCCTGAATCCACCGAGTCGGCATAATTACTCGCCATATACAGGGAGAGAGCCGATTGAGGATCCGCGCATTCTGTTCCACTGCCTTCCATGCAAGTTTGATAGCTAAAGTTATTTCGGCTGTGGAGAATGCGACAATCCACAGGGTCACCCCCTTGATCCTTCCCCACCGGTTCTTCCAATCCATCCCCATCCAGATCGACCCAGGCGACCATCAGATCGGCCTCGCTGTCTCTCCGTTGGTCCGTGGTCATGTCACGATAGTCGTTACACCGAACGGCATCTCCCCCCCAAAATTCTACTTGTTCCTCGCCTCCCCGCCCGTTCACGTCATCGATGAGCCAGAGGTAATCTCCAAGGACAAAACAGCCGCTAAACTTGGGGTCGAGCTGATCGTAATTGCTAAAGGCCTCTGGAGGGCATTCATCCTTCCGTAGACCATAATAGACCTGATGAGCGAGCCCTTCATCGCAGGACGGAACATAGTACGGACGATAGTACTTCCCCGTCTCCTTGTCCTGATACACATCGGCCTCATCCACATCGTCAGAATCGACCGACTCTCGGTAGCTCGGATTGTAGCCTGTCACAAGGACATCGGGACGACGGGTCCCATCTGCCCCTCCCTCATAACCGTTGTCGCTATTAGGACTATCCAAACGATAGACGCCACTATCTGTCTCCCCCTGTGTGTTGTCGGAGGACTCCTTTTGAGTGATATTGCCGATCTCGTGAAGCCCTTGGGCGGTAATCTGAAAACCGTCGCCATTATAGTGCAGCTCCGCCTGGTTCAAAGGGCTCTCGGCCATGGCTGCATAGGGCCAGCGAGTTCCGCGATAGGGGTCTTGAATCTCCGGGACATACTGCTGTTCCGAGCCCGAAGGAACCAGCCATTCCGCTTGCTTCGGCCGATAAAAAGGGTAGACCACCGGCTGCTCACAGAAGGCTTTGATCCGACGGTCTTTAGGGATTGTCTCAACGGCATTGTTGTAATCGATTTTAAGCGATGGCATGACCGACTCCCCATCCCCATTCACCACGGTCACTTGCGACAGCTGTGCCCCTTTAAACCGCGATGGGTCGGAATCGTATTTCATCTCCATACGGATGTTCGTAAAGTTTTCATCCAAGATGGGGGTGTTGTCCATTTGCAAACTGATCACCGGGCGAATCTCGATTGCGGAGAGGAGCTCTGGAGCGAAGATTCCATTGTCTATCCGATAGTTTCGATCTCTCACCCCATACAGGGCTCGAGCGCAGAACTGCGGAGCAACCTCCAGAGAGGAAGAGGCGCTGGAAGGATCTTTCCAACCATCCCAACAGACCCCATTCCAATGAAAGACGTTGAAGGAGCCCCCCGCCGTGGAACAAGAGGCGTAATAATGCTGGATCGTATTCCCAAATTCGTCGATCACCTGTTCGAGTTGCCATTGATCGGTCTGATTGGCCTGGTCATACGGCCCTGGCAACGTGAGAGCCTGAGGCGCGCTGGCCGACGTTGGAACCGTGGGGCCCGATCCGGTCCCTGGAAGACGAGTCGTTCCATCCCCGTCCAGGATCCCGGTTTCGTGGATTGCCTCTTGAATGGTTGTTCCGACCGCCTGTTGCAGGTGATCGCTTAAACCGCCGACACGCGAGGCATCAATGGAACTCCCCCAATCGAAGGGGGCCTCCGCTCCCAGATCCGGCTTAAAATCCTCCGGTCCCAAGCCAGCCCTCGGATCAAAGTTACAAATCGCCTGCCATAAAGGGTTTTCGGAGGTGCATGTTTCAGGAGCCGAACCGGCCGGAAGTTCCAGATGACAACCGCTACTCCCCACATCGGGACGATCTTTGGGATCCCCCTTGAGGTCGCGAAAGATCTGCCGCGAGCCTGTCTCCAGATCGCGCACGATCCAGATGTTTTGAACACGGTCGAAGGTGAAGTGAACCTGATGGGGCCCGGTGGTTAAACGATATTCGATCTGATCTTTCTCGCGTGGATCCCCAATCGGAACCACCAATCCCCACGGTGTATTGAAACGATCCGAGGTGTCATGATGCGGAGAAGGGGAGAATTCACTGAGTCCAACGCGCCCAATAGCAGAGAGATTGAGTCCCCAACCGAATCCTACCACTCCGTCTAACAAATGACTCGCACTGCTGTACGAAACGCCGATGTTAGGTTGACCTCCAGCTCTCCCTTGCGGAATCAAAGGAAGTGATAAACCATGAGAGAGGCTCCCTTTCGCATCCACCGAATAGTTGGAGGCGCTCAGAGAATTGGTTGAAAAAGCCTGTTCTCGATTGGCCTCTCCGGCAGCAGCCGCCCCATCGACCGAGGAGGCATAAGCCGGTTGATTCTGGAGGAGCGGGCCATAGATGAGGCTGAACAAAACCGCAGAAGAGACGATTTTTCGAGCAATCGTTAGGAAACGATTCTTCTGGATGAATGTTAAAAACACTCTGGGCCCCCCTTTATTTGGTTTTTAAAACCTCTTCTTCGAGATGGATCAATGCAAGTTCCATGCCAAGAAGGTGGCGGCGCTTGGGAATTGATTCTAACCTATCGGAAGTTCTAGTGTTTTTAATGTTTTTGGTTTAAAGAGAAACCCTCATTCCGCAGGGTGGGGGTGTTAAAAATATTATACACAGAATTCATCGGAATGTTTGGAATCCTTTAATATTCAATGAGTTACAGGCGTAAAATTATTTCACACCCCCATCGTAAATTTCCTTAACACCTCATCCAACGGTGCTAGGCACGAGATCAGGAGTCAAGCGGTAGGGTTGCTAGGATGGAAGGTTGGCGAGAAAGCGATCCGCAGAGATCACAAAGTGTTTTTTCTCCTCCACTCGAAGGGCATCGGAGGCCTGCACCAGTTGTACGAAGGGGATATCTCCCAGGAGACTCGCATGCAAGCGGTGATGAGAGGCTATCTGGGTCTCCTGCAATTTTGCCTCCAGTAGTAACCAAGGCCTACCTTCCCGAACGATTAGGAAATCGGATTCATTTCCTTCCTTCGTTCTGAAGAAGTGCAGATGATAATCTCCGTATCCGGAATCGCTGAGGCTGCTGCAGAAGGCTTGCAGTTCAGCGGCTACGAAATTTTCAAAGCGGGCGCCGGGCTCACGAATCCGACTCCAGTCCATAAAATAACACTTGCTTTCTTTCTTGACGGTTCGTGCGATCCGTTTGGAGTACGGTCTCAGGAAAAATATGAGATGAGTCAATGTAAGGGCCCTTAACCAGTTGCGAATGGCGGTGTGGCTGACTTCCATATCCTCTCGAAGCGCATTGAGCGAAAGGGGGTTGCCCACCTTGGAGGGGAGGATTTCTACTAATTGGAAAACGTTCTCAACCTCTAAAATGCGGGTTAAATCTCGCAGATCTTCCTTGATAAAACGGTCTAAATAATCGTGTTGCCATTTCCGGATAAATGTTTTTGTTCCCGCGAGGAACGGTTCGGGGAAACCACCGCATTCAAGCAATTGCTTGAGTTCACCGTGGGCCGGCTCTTTTCCTGCGAGGCACTGTTCGATGAACTGCAATGAATCTTGCGGGATTTGTTTGTCTTGAATGGGCCGACCTAAGCATTCCGTCCATCGAAGAGGGTAAAGCCGAAAGGTAAAATATCGGCCTAGGAGACTTTCCCCGGTATACCGCATCATATCGAGTTTTGCGCTGCCGGTGACGATAAAACGGCATCGGTCTTCGTAGGAATCGAAGAAATCTTTGAGGAGATTCTTCCATCGTGGCATTTTGTGGATTTCATCGAAGCAGAACCAGGGTCGAGGGATCTCTGGCCTATTGTAGATCTCTTTGATGAAAAAGTGAGGATCCTGTCGGTAGGCGGCTCGGATGGGACGGGTGTCCCAGTTGAAGTACAGGGAATCGCATCGCACCGATTTTAGAAACTCTCTGGCTAGGAAGGTTTTCCCTACCTGTCGAGGGCCGACAATAAAGCGCATTTGCCGACCAAAACTCTCGTCGAAACAGATAGAGGCTAAACGTCTTTGGATCACAAGACTATTTTAACCTATCAGTAAAAATAGTCAAGACTCTTTTTACCTATAGGGAAAAGGAGTCTTGACTTACAGCGGCGCTAGGCGCGAGATTAAGAGTTTTAGAGGGCCACTGAGAAAGGCCATCTTCTGGTAGGTTTCAATGACTTCACTCGAAATCCATTTTTTAATATGTAAAAT
>JACQOV010000051.1 GCA_016202395.1 Deltaproteobacteria bacterium | reverse complement strand
TGGGTTGGCTTGTTGTAATAAGGGGCGACCACTAAAACGGCATCGGCTCCCACTTTCTCAGCATGACGGGTCAGTCGCACCGCTTCGATCGTGTTGTTCGAACCCGTTCCCGCAACAACGGGAACGCGCCCACGCGCCCTCTTTACCGATCGTTCGATAACCTCATCGTGTTCCTCATGAGAAAGGGTTGGAGATTCCCCCGTCGTTCCACAGATGACCAACGCATTAATCCCTTCGGCGATTTGAAACTCGATCAACGATTCGAGCGCGGACTCATCCACTTTTCCGTTTTTAAAAGGCGTTACTAACGCCGTCATCGCTCCTTGTAGTTTTTTATTCATATCTCAATCTCCCCTCGGTAAACCTCTTCAGCAAGACCTGTTAAAAACACATGATCCGTTTTAGGATCCCAATAGATCTCAAGCGCTCCTCCTTTGAGATCCACCTGGACTTTTCGTCCGGTCTTCTTGAGAAGAACCCCTGCTACGGCCACAGCGCAGGCCCCTGTCCCACAGGCCCACGTCTCTCCACTCCCCCTCTCCCAAACCCGTATCTTGACGCGGTCCCGACTGACAAACTCGACAAATTCTACGTTGGTTCGGTTCGGAAAAAAAGGATCGTTCTCAATTTGGGATCCTACCACCTCCACCGGAAATGGCTCCACCGCCTCCACCGCAATCACACAATGAGGGTTTCCCATCGAAACACAGGTCATCTCCATCTGAAAACCATCCTGCATAAAGGGACGGGCAATAACGCGCCCCTGAGCTTGAACTGGAATCTCTTTCGCCTCGAGCCGCGGCGCTCCCATATCGACCCGAACGTTATCTTCCAAAAGTTTCACAACACTAATCCCTGACAACGTTTCAACAGAAAGGGTTTTCTTTCCATTCTCTTCCTGCGTCACGTACTTCGCCAGACACCGGATCCCATTCCCACAATGTTCCACCTCGCTCCCATCGGCATTAAAGATCCGCATCTGAACATCGGCTTTCTGAGAGGAAGCAATCACCAAAACCTGATCCGCTCCGATTCCAAATCGACGGTGACAAAGCCGCTGCGCGAGCTTCTTCGAAATTCGAACGGACCTCTTCCGACCGTCGATCACAACAAAGTCATTTCCCGTGCCATGCATTTTGATGAATGGCATTTTCATGTCTTAATCCATTCAGGGATCGATTCTCCTCGAATCAAATCCTCGTAGGTCTCCCGCGCCCGAACTACCTCGAATCGATCGTCGCGCACCAACACCTCGGCCACACGCCTCCGAGAGTTGTAATTGGAAGACATCGCAAAACCGTAAGCGCCAGCGCTCATCACCGCCAGCAACTCTCCGGCCTTGAGTTCAGGGAGCGCCCGGTCCTTAGCCAAAAAGTCCCCCGATTCGCAAATCGGCCCCACCACATCCGTAACAACCTTTTTCTCCTTCTCTTTGCAGCGCACCGGAACAATCTCCTGAAAAGCCCCATAGAGACTCGGCCGGATAAGGTCATTCATTCCGGCGTCCACGATGACAAAATGCCTTCCATCGCCATCCTTGTTATAGAGAACACGAGTCACCAAAACCCCTGCGTTTCCGACAATGACACGCCCCGGCTCCAAAATCAACGTGCAATGAAGATCCTTCATCTCTTCAATCAAAGCCTGAGCATACTCCGCAGGATCGGGGGGCTTCTCCTCATCGTAGGTGATCCCCAATCCTCCCCCAAGATCGAGATATCGGATGTCGATCCCTTCTTTGCGAAGACGCAACACCAACTCCTTGAGTTTCTTTAAGGCATCGACAAAGGGAGAAACCTCTGTGAGTTGACTCCCAATATGACAATCGACGCCGAGGATCTCGATGTGTTGGAGGCTGCGAGCCTCTTGATACTGTTGGTACGCTTTCTCAAAAGCGATCCCAAATTTGCTCTTCTTCAAACCGGTGGCAATGTAGGGGTGCGTTTTAGGATCCACATCGGGATTCACTCGCAAGGCCACGGCCGCTTTGGTTTTCATCCGACCCGCGACCGAATCGATTTTGCGCAGCTCCTCTTCGGACTCGATATTGAAAATCAAAATTCCTTCTTTTAAAGCCCATTGGATCTCCTCCTCGGTTTTTCCCACTCCGGAAAAAACGATCTTCTTTGGATCCATCCCCGCTTTCAAAGCGCGGAACAACTCCCCGCAAGAGACGATGTCCGCCCCTCCCCCCATCGAGGCAAATAAACTTAAGACCGCAAGATTAGAATTGGCCTTCACCGAAAAACAAACGATGTGAGGGAACTCCCCAAAAGCCTTATCAAAAACGGAGAAGTGGCGAGCCAGCGTTCTATAGCTGTAAAGATAGAAAGGGGTCCCCACCGATTCGGCAATCTTGCGAACCGGAACCTCCTCGCAGCAGAGCTCGTTATCTTTGTATTCGAAATAATGCATTTTACTTAATCTCAATACTTACAGGTTCTGAAACCCTCCCTTGCATCAAAGTATCCCCAAAACGATGAACCGCAGCCACCCGATATTGATATTTTCCCCCTTCAGGAATTTTGAGATCGACAAAGGGTGGCGCGAGAACGGGTGTCAACGTGATGGGAAAAAGCGAGATCTCTTCCCGTTCCCTCCATCGGTAAACAACATAACCGACGATCTCAATCCCTTCAAGCTGGATCGGAGACCAAAAAATCTCCACCCCTTGGCCAAAACGCCGAGCTCTAAGATTTTGAGGGGCCTCCATCGGCCGCTCCCAGGAAAGAACAACCTCATTCGAGGTTCCCATCCACCGCCCTCGAGAATCGAGCCATCGAGCCACATAATGATATTGGTAACCGGCCTCTACCGTCTCATCCCAAAATAGGCTCTCCCCCTCTTCCGAAAGTGGGGCAACCTCTCCTAAAGAACGCCATCCCCCTCTGACGGCATCTTCTCGACGGAATATGCGATAAGAGCTGTTGGAAAGCTCCGGGGGAGCTTTCCAAAAAAGGAGAATCCCTTCAGGCCTCGCCGATCCCTGCAACCCTGAGAGAACCATGGGAAGGGCTTCTTCAGGAGAAAGAGGGGGAGCCTTCCGACCACATCCTAGAACGAAAAGCAATAGGGCTATCAGCCAGAAACTTCGTCGCCGCATTAGCGCCTCTTGCTCAAACGCTTTAGCTGAATTTCTTGCTGATGAAGCACGCCTCGAGCTTCAACAAGGGCGCGGCGGACCTGCGCAGGAGCCGTTCCTCCAGAGATATTCCGGCTACGCACCGAGGCCTCAGACCTTAAGATCTTGGATATCGAATTCCCAAAGGCTGAGGAAAACCTTTTAAACTCGCTGGCGCTCCATTGATTCAATGGCCTTTGGCTCCGTATCGATTCCGCAACGATCTTCCCAACGATCTCGTGGGCCTTGCGAAATGCAATCCCCTTCTTCACGAGAGATTCCGCAAGATCGGTTGCCAGAAGCATCGGATCCTCCGCGGCCTTCCTCATCGCTTCCCGATGAAACCGGGCCAATCGAATGGCCTGTTCCATCAGGTCCAAACAGGCTGAAACCGTATCCGCGGCATCGAACAGTGGCTCTTTATCCTCTTGAAGGTCACGGTTGTAGCTCAACGGCAACCCTTTTAAGAGGGTCAATAATGCCATTAAGTTTCCAAAAACTCGGCCTGATTTTCCTCGAATGAGTTCCAAAACATCCGGATTTTTTTTCTGCGGCATCATCGAACTCCCCGTGCAAAAGGCGTCGGGAAAATCCACAAAACCGAATTCGGTGGTGTTCCATAAAATCCATTCTTCAGCCCAACGACTTAAATGAACCGCGATCAATGAGAGAGCTGACAAAAACTCTACAACAAAATCGCGATCACTCACGGCATCGAGGCTGTTGCTCGTAATCCACGGAAAGCCCAAAGACCGGGCCACCTCTTTTCGATCTAGCGGCAAACTCGTGCCAGCCAGCGCCCCCGATCCCAAGGGGGAGACCTGAACTCGAGCGAGGCTATCCAGAAGACGTTGGGTGTCCCGCGTGAGCATCGACTCATAGGCAAGGAGATAATGGGCCAAAACCACCGGCTGGGCCCGCTGCAAATGGGTGTAGCCGGGAAGAACGGTTTCGGTCTCCTTCACAGCGCGATTAATCAAACGCTCTCGAATCTGAAACAGCGATTGCGCGATTTGAATTGTCCTATCCCGAACATAGAGTCGCAGATCCAAGGCGACTTGATCATTTCGACTTCGCCCCATGTGCAACTTCCCTGCAACCGCTCCAATCTTCTCAAAAAGGCGCGCCTCGATATTCATGTGAATATCCTCGCACTCCTCTCGAAAAGGGAAACGTCCTGCATCGATCTCTTTCCGAATCGCTTTCAAACCTTGGACGATCTTTCGAGCCTCACTCACTTTAAGCAGCCCTTGACGTTGAAGCATCTGCGCATGGGCGAGGCTCCCTTGAATATCGTAAGGGGCTAGCCTTTGGTCCCAGGCAATAGAGGCCGTAAAAGCCTCTACCGTTGCCGAGGTCTTCCCACGAAAACGCCCCCCCCATAACTTTTGATTTTGCATTGGACTTTCCTTTTTTGCTTAAAAAACAGTAGCTTAGCAAGCCACTCCGAGACTGTCAAGAAAAAGGACCCATTGACGCATGTTAAGTTTTTTTAACGGAGGAGGTATGAACGACCCTTCACAATCTATCCCCTTATTTCTTAAAGACTTTTAAGTCTTCCCTCTTTCCATCGTCAACTCAAGTCCACACCGTTCTCGGAGAAAAAATGAACTAAAACCAGGAGATGTCAAAAAGCATAATGAATTCAAAGGAATAGATGGCACCCCCTTCTTGGCATGCTCTTTGCATTAAATCCTCTCGTGGACCGTAAAATGACAACCGTTGCTATTCTCTTGAGCGCAATCACCATTCTCTTCTTAAAGGGTTGTGGAAATAGGAACGAGGGATCGGAATCCGCAACATCGGAGGCCTCTCCTGAAAGTTCCTCCACTGTGGCTTCAGAGAAAAACCCTGTCAACATCGTAGTGATCATGCTCGACGATCTCGATGTAAGGTCTGTTGAAACATTGGTTCAAAGGGGATGGATGCCCTCCCTTAAAAAGTACTTCGTCGATTCCGGAATTACATTCACAGAATCGTTCGTAACAAACTCGCTTTGTTGCCCTTCCCGAGCCACTTTTCTCACGGGGCAATACTCTCACAATCACAGGGTATTCTCTAACACAACGTCAGAAGGAGGAGGAGTGACCGCACTGGAGGACTCCGAGACCCTTGGGGTTTGGCTCCAACGCCAAGGATATATCACAGGACACATCGGAAAATATTTAAACGAATACGGTATAGAGACAGAGGAAACTTATATTCCTCCGGGATGGAATGAATGGCACGCCTTGGTCGACTGGTCCACTTACAACATGTACAACTATAAGATGAACGAAAACGGTGATATTCGAATACATCTCAACGAATACCAAACAGATCTTCTCGGCCAACGGGCCTCTGAGCTCATTCAAAAATATTCGACCCGCATGGAGCCTTTGTTCTTCGTTGTGACACCCCTTGCCGTCCATCTAGAAGGGACCTTCTCAGCTCTTTTGGATTGTACCACAAGCGCCGGTTTCCAACTGACGGTTCGCCCCTCCGAAAAATATGCGGGAACGCTGCAATCGATCTCACTCCCTCGATCCCCTTCCTTTAACGAGGAGGAGATGAGCGACAAGCCTTATTGGTTGCAGGAGATCGCTTCTATGAGCTCCAATCAAGCCGATTGCGCGGAAACAATCTTTCAGAATCGATTGGAAGCCCTCCGCTCGGCCGATGACCTCATTAAAACGATCGTAGAGGCCTTAGAAGCAACGAAACGCTTAGACAACACAGTTCTTATTTTTACTTCCGATAACGGTTACCTTTTGGGAGAGCATCGCCTCAACCAATATAAATCTTACGCCTATGAGGAATCGATTCGGGTTCCTCTTTACCTCCGAGTGCCAGATTCTTCGGGATCTGAGGAAATCCAGCAGATCGTTCTTAACAACGATCTCGCTCCAACCATCGTGGATCTAGCGGATGCTACACCGGGCATTCCCGTGGATGGTCGATCCTTAATTCCCCTGCTGGAAGATCCAGAGCGATCCGATTGGAGAAAGCGGTTCCTTATCGAAAATTATGGAATTGGAGATATGTATCCCCCCACCTTTTCCGCCATACGAACCGGATCTAGGGAAACGGATACCCCCAATCATCTCTACGTGATGTATGTCTACGTGATGTATGAGGACGAGGAGAACTCTCGCGAGCTCTATGATCTGAGTAACGATCCCTATCAACTGGAAAGCCTTCACAATGCGGAAAACTATGGAGCACAACGGGAAACCCTCGAAAAGTGGCTCTTGCAACTCAAAGAATGCGGAAATGGATCTTGTCAATCGCTAGAATCGTCGGACTAAAGAAACCCAAAGGAGGAAAACCGTGAGGAAACGAATTCGCCAACTCTTAGTCTATGGCATTTTAGGAATCCTTCTTAGTCTTGGAAATTCGATCGGTTCAACGACATCCGTTCGATTTTATCAGACGGATTCTCTCGGTAGCACCCGTGTGATGACCGACGTCTTAGGTGCCGAGCAGGCTCGTTATTCTTACTACCCCTATGGTGAGATCTTTTCCCCTCACCCTTTACCCTCTCCCCAAAGGGGAGAGGGTTGGGGTGAAGGGGCTCTCTCTTCCCTTTTCACAGGTCAGAAATTCGACTTTGCATCAAACCTCTACTACTATGGTTCCCGATACTACGATCCTTCTCTCGGAAAATTCATCAGTCCAGATCCTCTAAGAAATGGCGACTTGCCCCAAGACCTCAATCTCTATTCTTATGCCTGGAATAATCCTCTAAGAGTTGTGGACCCCAGTGGGATGAGTGAGGAGGAGGGGTGGTTTCAACGTCTAGGAAAAGGCCTCTCCGCTGAAATTAAAAACACCGAGGAAGCGCTAAAAGAGGCCAAGACAGGATACCTTGGAGTTTATGACGACATGAAGGGACGTGTCAATATGTTTTCTCTCGGAGAATATTACAAAATGAAGGATGGCGAGATTTCAATCCGAGAATATGAACGAAACAAAACCATCGCGGAAAGATTTTTGAAAGAGGAAGGGCTCGCGGTAGAAGCCTTTGGCGAATTTGCCAACGAGGGGGGCGATTATATAACCTTCGCCAATCAGATGAATCGCTATAGGGCCGAAAGGAACAGGCTCGGAAAAGAAACATTAAAGTTATCCTTAAAACTTGAAGGACTTTCATCAGCCCAAAAATCCCTCCGTTGGGCAGGAAAAATATTGGGAAATAAAAACGTTCAAAAAATAGGGATATTCTCCACAGCCTTCACAGTAACTATGATGGCCTCCGATCTATACGCTTCAGAGAATCCCACAGAGGCAGCCGAGATCATCGATCAATACCTTAAGCAAGAAGTGCTAGGTCCTTTTGAGAGTCCCTTGAACATGGTCATAGAAGGGGCAAACTGGTCTTTTGGGAATAGTGATAGTATTGATCTTAAGGTGGGAAAATACCTCGATAAAAACTTTCCGGATCCGCATAGCTCTGACGACTGGAGCCCCTATCTGGATTCCTTCTCTTCAGAAGGTGAATAAAAGCGGGGGGTCAGACCTAACTATCTAATGTAGTGTAACAGTAACGGCTTTACATATCCCGTTCACCCTGAGCCTGTCGAAGGGTGAAATATATCGGGGGGTTCCGTTCATGGTTCGACAGGCTCACCACGAACGGCCTGTAAAGTGATTACTGTTACACTACACTAACTATTGGAAGATGGTACGAATATGGATTTCGTTAAATCAAAAGTACTTCAAATTTTAATTGGAGGGATGCTGTTTGCGTTTTCTTCTCAGGCTCAGGAAGTTTTTTACCTCACAGATCATCTCGGCAGCACGCGGGTGGTGACCGATGGTCTTGGCTCAGAGCAAGCCCGTTATTCTTACTATCCCTATGGTGAGATATTTTCCCCTCACCCTTCGCCCTCTCCCCAGAGGGGAGAGGGTTGGGGTGAGGGGGATCTTTCTTACCTTTTTACCGGTCAGAAGTTCGACTCCGAAACCAACCTCCACTACTACGGGGCACGGTATTACGATCCACAACTGGCTTGCTTCATCAGCATCGATCCGTTGAAAAATAATTCCCCCTACACTTATGCCAATAATAATCCACTCGGCTTTGTGGATCCCAATGGACGCGATCCCGAGGATTGGCGTTTCGCGGCAGGGATGATCGCAGCGACAAGCCCCTTTTACGATCCCCGAACTGCGCCGAAAGATTTCGCATTCCAATGGGGGGCCTTTGCGGGATCGACCTATCGTATGGTTGCAGGGGTTGCTGGAATGGTTGGAGGTGGGGCCGCGTCGATAGGGAGCCCTCCGACGGCCGTTGCAACAGTTCCACTAACTCTGGTTGCCACAGGGATCACAGTAGACGCCTATTACGATGCACGTACTTCGTTGAAAACGGCCTGGGAAGCCCGGGGGAACAGTTTTTCTTCTGCGGGGCGGAGAGGCCCAACCGCCGAGAACGGTTACGCGGGACCCGAAGGGGGATGGTCGAATGGAAGAGAGACTCTTGATCGTGAGAATTTCGACCGCTTGGCGGAGTATTGGGGAAAGTCTCAACATCTGATTTTGCAAGAAAATGTCGGAGAGAATGGGCTCATCTATGGCATCGAGGGAGAGCTTGCCGAGGGGCTCTACATCTTCAACGTGGATGGAGAAGGAAATATCTACTTTAACGCCGCGGATCTCGAAGAGTCCCCCTTTGGGAGGCGTTTCGGTCATAGTTCTCTCGTTGGGGGAGAGAATAGTTATGGCGCAGGTTATTTTGAGTTTGAAGGGGGAAAGATGACAAACATTATCGATTGGACGGGGCACTACAAGACGAACCTTGATCAATTCGGTGGTTACTTAGGTAATTTACTAAACGACGCAGGGGTCGCGTTGAATGAAACCCAATTCACGCGATACACCAACGTTCCTCGATAAATCCCCCAACCCATTCTGTGCCAAGTTTGCCACTTAAGGCTGACACTCCTCACCGACCCCACAAGCCAGTTCACCACGAATGGGGACCATGGGATCGATCATATCAATTGCCGTTCGCCCTACGACATCCCCGAATCCCTCCGCTTCATCCTTGAAAAGAAGATTAAGCCCTAGAGAGATCCCCACCGTCAATGCGGTCCCCTTCACTCTCGATCTACCTCCACTTTGGATTCGTGCCTTCACCGCCCCCCATACGGAAAGTTCCCTCCCAATAGCGTAAGTCGTTAGTTGGGAACCATTCAAAGCAAAGTGAGTTAATGAAAATCCCAATTTTTTGTCCAATTCTAAACGGAACGTTCCCCGAGAAGTTCGGATCTCAGTCCAGTCAGCCATATCCTCCACAAACCCTCCTTGATAGACCGCGCCATCGATAATATCACTGACCCTTCCTAAATGAACCGCTCCACCGTCGTTTCGATAGAGTGTCATTTCTCCATCGGGGCTCAGGCTAAAGTCGATCACATTTTTCCATCGATCCAGCACGGTATGATAGAACTCCTCTTCTGCTGCCTCCGCTGCCAGGGTGGTTACCTCAATATCCTTCTTTGAAGGAATAGCCCCTCTTTCGTTATGACGATGGGCCCAACTGTTTCCAGAAAGGGTTTTAGGAACGGCCATCGAATGTTCTCCCCCTGCAACAATAGGTCCTCTCTTCTCGAATATGCCGGCCTCCCCCCCTAAAGATCCTTTGTAATAATACAATCGCAATAAGTCCCAGTCATCGATTTTATCTTCACCTGAAAGGCCGGTTGTATCAACGACCCGAACTGGGTTATTTCGAGCGTACGCATAGGGCTGACCTGTTTCAAGAATGGGATCCACGGAAACAAACAGCCCTAGCGCTGGATCATAATAGCGAGCCTGAAGATAATAGAGGGAGGCCTCTCGATCCAATGGGCCTCCTGTATACCTATGAGTGAGAATCCCAACTCCCGATTCACCGCGAGCAAAACCAAACGGATAGTAGGCATAGCGGGCCTGCTCGGCTCCGAACTCGTTCGTCACCACCCGCGTGCTGCCAAGATGATCTGTGAGATAAAAAACTTCCTGAGCCTGAGAAGAAAACGCAAACAGCATCGCTCCAATGAAAATTTGAACTACTTTTGATTTGATGGAACTCATCACCGCATCATCTTCCAATAGTTAGGTCTGACCCTCTACTCAATTGACGATGGCTAGTTAAAAGGATCCAAATAAGGGCCCCAATCCTCCGAGCTGTAAGGGTCCTCAAGCTCAGGTAACTCGCGTAGACCCGCCCCTATTGCTATTATTTCCCAAGGGGGACCCAATAGACCGTTACCCACAAAGTTTTCAATGTGTTCATCAATGATCTCAGCGGCCTGAGAAGGATCCTCAGAAGCGCTCACCTCTTCTGCAAGAGACACAACAGATAAAGCGATAGACAACATCCCTATTCCCTTCAAATATTTTACAAATTGCTTATCCTTCAAAGCTGCTTGATACACTTCATCCAACCCACCACTATGAGCGCTTTCCAATAGGTCATCCATGGGCAATTTTTGTTCAATAAGTTTGAGCACCCTTTGCTGCAATTTCTCATTTGCTTCATACATGATCGGATTCTTATTCTTATCGATCACAAATTCTCCAGATCGTGTTAGAAGCGATTGCATTTTATCAGGGTCGTTTAGGATCTCATCTACCTGAGCTTGTGTTTTCCAGCCAAAATCAACGTTAAGCTTCAACCACTTACGCATACTCTCTTCGGAAGGCAACACAAATTCACCATATTGCTCTTGGAGATCTATTCCATCATTTATGAGCTTATCAATCTTATTATCCAGTTTATCTACTCTCCCTGACACCCATCGCAAATACTCTTGAAGGATCTGGAAATATTTTTCCTGTCCCCCGCTGGGATCAATCACTCTCAACGGATTATTCCAAGTATAGGCATAGGGGTTCAGATCTTGAGGAATAGAAGATTTTACAACAGGATCGACACTCACAAACCTTCCCAATCCAGGATCATAATACCGAGCGCCGTAGTAGAAGAGACTCGTTTCGGCGTCGAACTTTTGGCTGGTATAGGTGTTATAGGAAGCGAGTTGCCCCAGATCCGAACCCCGAATCTGACCAAACGGATAGTACGCATAGCGAGCCTGTTCCGCCCCAAATTCGTTCGTCACCACCCGCGTGCTGCCGAGATGATCTGTGAGATAAAAAACTTCCTGAGCCTGAGAAAAAGACCCTAAAAGCGCCACTCCAATTAGGATCTGAAACGCTTTTGATTTGATTGGATTCGTCATTGTGCCACCTTCCAATAGTTAGATAGTTAGGTCTGACCCCCCTACTGAGGTTTTCGATAGCCAACCACCTCTCTCCCTGTGGGGAAGTAACCACTGTCCGCCATCACCTGGACCATCTCATCGGCAGCAAGAAGCCCCCAACCGCTCTTTGCCAAAATCTCTATAGCAGGGGGAGAGATATCATCGTGATCGTAAGAAGCAATAAGAGTTCCACCCGGAGCGACTAATGTCATTGCCTCCATGATCTCCTGCATAGCTATCATTTGTGCAACGCTAGTCACAGTGTTCCCTTGCCACAATCCGGGTCTATCCACAAACACCCGCATGCCTTGATATCCAAGTTCTGCCAACTCCCCCGCCGTGATGCTTAACTCCTCAACGCTCGGGTTAAATCCCATGGGTTCAAGCGCCGGATCCACCGCCGTAACCCCCGTTATATTACCCCCCCGCTGCAGCATGAGGTATGCCCGTGGTGCCTGTTGTCCTATCCCTACAACGATGGGATGATCTTCACCATAGGTTTTATCCTGACTCAGGAAAACTGGAGGAGGAAGGAGCCCGGCTCCATCCGGAAAAACCTCTTTCAATGAAGGGGAGGCGGTAACAGGGAACGGCGCATTCTTAGTATTAACAGCTGGTGATTGATACCCCGGCTGCGAAGGGAGAGTGACAGGGGTCGAACCGGGATAGTTGAGTGAGGGGGAAGGAACCGGTCGGATCCCCTCCAAACCGGGAAGATTCCCGGTGGCCCAAAGTCCGTATACCGTAACCCCCACAAGGATCCCCGCGGCGAGCCCCCATCCCACAGGGCCGAAAGGGAGAAGAGGCGCTACTGCAGCCTGAGCAAAATTTCCATCGGGATCGGTGTAATAAAGAGGATTGTTTCGACTATAGGCATAAGGCTCCAGCGTAACAATGGGGTCGGCGCTGACGAACCTAGCTAGCTTCGGATCATAGTATCTCGCACCGTAGTAGTAGAGGTTGCTTTCGGTGTCGAATTTCTGACTCGTGTAGGTACTGTAAGAAGGGAGCTGTACAAGATCCCAATTCCCCCGCATTTCACCATAAGGATAATAAGAATACCGGGCCTGCTCTGAACCCAAGCCATCAGTGACCACCCGCGTGCTCCCTAAATGATCCCAACTGTAATATCGAAGGGTACTGACAGAGGGCTTAGAGGGAGAATCCGGAGCCCAGGCTGCCGCGTGAACCGACGGAATCTGGAACCCCGGGGACGAAAAGCTCGTCACCGAGAAAATCGCTATCAAAGGGATCGCAATGAATTTCTTCAAGGATATAGAGATCATTTCTTATTCCCGAAATTGTAATAAAAGTGGAACCGATCCGCTTGGGTAGGATCTTTCTCGATGATCCTCATGATCTTGGCGTATTCAAAATCTGTCCGACTCGATTCCCCTGCCAGCGCTGCCCCCATATCTTCAGGCACTTTAAAATCGTTCATCGTAAAGTGGGCCTCCACATTGGGATTCTCCAAGATGGTCTTGATGTTGGGGAAAAATGTCTTCTTGCCAGGCATCAAGGAAAGTTCCATCCCGGAGTCCGGAGAGATCCTAGAATCTAAAACGACTCCCCAATAGGTTTTGATATCGCCGTATCCATGCCCTTCCTCAAGCGATTTTACGTGATACCGAAGAGGTTTCTTTAATCCGAGAGCGATCCTATATTGTTTTCCACGAGCCTCCAGGCTGATAGCAGCTCTCCCCTCTTGAGCTGCCGCACCTACCTCCGGCATCAACAAACTCAAGGCCATCACATCCCCCCCCAATCGAACAATGGCCCAAGCCAATCTTTCATTCTCTCCCTGAGCCGATTCATGATGCGGTGTATCCGCAACAGGATCCCAATCAAAAAACACACGATGAACATCCCGAAGAGGCCCTAGAATCGGCGTGTAATCCACCCATTGGTAGACTGTATTCCGATAAGCTTGTTGCACCGTCTCCAGATCCTCATCCCCTTTGAGGTCCTCTATCTGAGTCTGTTTTCCATCAGGATCGATAAACAAAAGCGGATTGTTTCGAGCATAGGTATAAAGATTCAAAATCTCTCGGAGGGGATCGGGACTTAAGAACTTGCCGAAGCCAGGTTCATAATACCGAGCGCCGTAGTAGTAGAGGTTGCTTTCGGTGTCGAATTTCTGATTCGTGTAGGTATTAAAAGTAGCATACTGGCTCAGATCGGAACCCCGAATCTGCCCAAACGGATAATAAGCATAGCGGGCCTGCTCGGCTCCCGATTCGTTGGTCACCACCCGCGCGCTGCCGAGATGATCGGTCAGATAAAAAACTTCCTGAGCTTGAGAAGAAAACGCAAAAAGCATCGCTCCAATTAAAATTTGAAGTACTTTTGATTTAATGAAATCCATGCTCATGCCATCTCCCAATAGTTAGATAGTTAGGTCTGACCCCCTATCCCCCCTATCTTACTCCCAAGGCCAAGACCTCTCATCCGGAATAAGATCCCACTTGGCTAACCCCTGAAGCGATCGAGAGGCGGTGGCTCGAAACCGCTCAACGACACCCAGATCCCCTGTTTCGCGATCTGGCTGACCAAACTTCTTGAGAGTTTGTTTATTCCCCTCTCTCGGATTCTTCAGATAACCTTCCAAATCACCGGGATTGAGGAGAAGCGCCGTACCGATTAAACTCGGCAGAGGGGGCTGCCCCGCAAGCACATCGGTCGCATTCACTTTACCCCCCTTGAGATTCATCAAGGCCACGTAGGAACCGAGGGCAGGGCCTACAGCGAATTCTCTTTCATCGAGGTTAGTTGCACTCGCAATCTTTTCGAGCGCTGCCGACGAGAAAAAGATCCCCTCCGGCTGTCCTTGATCCAATTGCAAGACGGGTCGATCCAAGTCACCGACTTCAATTGCTTCAACAGTCCTTAAATAGGCCAAGGTCAAGTTGATGGGACGGAATAGGGTAAAATCTCCCAAACCATCCTGATCCATCTGAGATAAAGCCATCCGTTGGAGTCCGTTATCAGCAGACTGTTCTATTGTCTGTATAACCACACGATGTTCGCTAAGGTTCAACTCTTTGATTTGCGCGTGAAAAGGATGATCCGAATCGGCCAAAATGTTCGTGATGTAATTTTGAATCACAGCATCTGCTTTTGAATTGCCAGTGCTGATCTTAAAGTAAAGCCCTGTGGGGTCATTTCGAGCGATAGGATTGTTCCCGACATAGGCATAAAGATTTAAGCCGTCTCTAGCCGGATCAGGGCTGATGAATCGACCCAATTGAGGCTCATAATATCGGGCGCCGTAGTAGTAGAGGTTGATTTCGGAGTCGAATTTCTGACCTGTGAAAAGGGAAGAGAGAGCCCCCTCACCCCAACCCTCTCCCCTTTGGGGAGAGGGTAAAGGGTGAGGGGAAAAGATCTCACCATAGGGGTAGTAAGAATAACGCGC
Source organism: Deltaproteobacteria bacterium (assembly GCA_016202395.1). Taxonomy (GTDB): domain Bacteria; phylum JACQOV01; class JACQOV01; order JACQOV01; family JACQOV01; genus JACQOV01. Next base: position 42,650 of record JACQOV010000051.1, on the reverse strand, counting down.
TTGCTCTGCGCCAGAACCATCGGTTACGACCCGCGTGCTTCCCAAATGATCGGTGAGATAAAACGCCGTGGTTCCAACGGTGGAGGCATGGGCCAAAGGGGTGCTGCCCACTAGTAAAAAGATTAAAAGAGATGCCGAGCGCATGATAATCCTCCCTATCTGAGCCACAAGGAGAGGAGGATCCTAGGGGGGCCCAGGCGTGTGCACTCCTCTCCCGTGTCTCAGAATATTCATAGCTAAGGGAGATAAACTTTCCCTTCAGCCCCCACACTCGGCGTGCGAACCTTGCCTAACTGGTCCAGTGTCTCTTGATCATAGTCCCACATCACGGAAGGAGAGACCTCTGCGGAGCGGAATTTGACGCCGCCCAGTCCAAAGAAAACGCCACCCGAAACCACAAGAATGAGTGTGGCTACAACAACCCCTTCTTTGAACCGCACCGCTACTGGAACCCAACGCCGAAACCCCCAACGCGCAATCCCATAGGGAAGTAGCAGCAATAACAACGCCAATGCAATCGTCCCCATGGCAGGATCGAACGAGATTCCACCTCCCCACGGCAACCCTATAGAACCAGCGGAAAGAGGACCCGCCACCCAGTTATTGGCGGAGGCGCCATAATCGTTCTTGATGTGCGCGATGCGACGATCCCCCGCGAAGATATACTTCGTGTCGAAGATGTTCGCGCCATCGTCCTGAATCTCGTAGCCCACCTCAAAGAGCTTGTCGATATAAGTGGTGAATTCCCCACTGGTCTCGTTCTCCTTAATCACGCGCCAGCCACTATCGTCATACGTGAAGTCCATCGCCACTTCCTCCACCCCACTCCATGACTTCACCACCAGAGAAGACATCCGATTCTCAAAATCCCAAGTCGCCTCCCGAATCCGGCTCTCCGAAAGAGCCTCACGGTTGATGTCTGGAATGGAGACCATGTTTCCATTGGAGTCATAATAGAAATTGAAGGTCTCTCCACTATTGGTAATAATCCTCGTTACGGCGTGAGGGCCTGCTCCCTCGGTTTCGTCATAAGAATAAACCCATGTGAAACCTTCCACGCTGTCTCCGTGGGTCCTCATATTCCCTATCGCATCGTAGCCGTAGTATCTTTGATAGGTTAGCCCCAATCCATCCTCACTATCGGGATCTGTGCCACAAGTCCCAGGATCGGATGTCCGAGCCACAGGATAAACATCCCCACAGGTGAGCCGATAGAGATCGTCATAGAGGAACCGCTGCGTCTCATTCTCCACTTTATCGGCGATCGAGAGGATATTGCCCACTGGATCATAATCATAGACCATGTCTTGGAGCCTGTTCGAGCCCGCACTACAAAACCGCTCCCCGTTGGAAGTCGTTACCGCATTACAAGTCACGATCGATTGGAGTCTCAAACTCCCATTCTGCAAATCGTAGGTGTAATCGGTATAAAGACCGTTCCCCAGCTCGATCAACTCAATCTGGCTGGCAGAGTTGTATTCGAAACTCTTGACATAAACCGTTTCGGTCGTACCGATGGCCCCATCCTTATCCTTATCCTCCCACACCGAGTTGAGTTGGCCATTCCGATACCCATAAGTCACCACATAACCACCGGGATAAGTGAGGGTCTTGACCACATCGTTATCATAGTAAGTCCACGCCATATCAAAAGGCTGAGCGATACCCTCCACAATCTTGCGCTTCTTCACCACTCTTCCCCGTGGATCGTAACAGTAGATCGTGCTGCCAGAGGGATCGCTCCCCTCGGCAACCTTTCCCTCGGCATAGACGATAGAAGCGCTCCCACAGAAACTTTCCCCCTCGGAGCTATAACCCTCGTCATCGTATTGATAAGTAAATACCGCGCCCGGCGCCGATGCGGCACACTCGACCCCTTTGGGGTATAGGATGGCCGGTTTATCCGTAGGTTTCAGCGGCTTCAACTCCATCTTGTATTTCTTTCTCACCACCCGATTTAATACATCATACTGATACTCGATCCGTTGACCTTTAGCGTCTCTCTGCCATGTGAGGTTCCCGTTGAGATCGTAACCATACTGATAGAACTTCCCGAGATTCCCACCGGCATCGAGATCGGTCATCGTGAGTTTGCGCCCCCACTCATCGTAGGTGTTAGTCATGACCGGGTTTCCTTCAGCATCCGTCACCAAGAGGAGGTTATTGAGTGGATCATAAGTATACCGGGTTGTCAGCACATACTCATCTTCAATGGTACCATCCCCATCAAGATCCCCATCGAGATCCTCGCTCGTTGTGGAGTAAGTTCCGCCCAAGAGATTTCTGCAATTAGCATTCTTACACCCTTCTTTCACAATAACGGTGTTCCCAAAGGCATCCTTCTCCTCATACTTCACATTCCAGTAGGCTTCCCCAGCCGTCTTATTGGGATCGATCGCAATTGAGATCCAAGGCTTAAAGGCGCTCTCGACCTCACGTCCATCCGCTGTGGTCACCTTCACTAAACGGGCCAGCACATCGTAGTTGTTTGCAGTGCACTTGTCCGTTCCATTGTCGCAGGTCGTCTCCGTGACGGTTCGGCTATCATCCCAAAAAGGGTTGGTGACATAGTTATTGAGCCCTCGCTCTCCATCAAAAAGGTTGTCCACACGAATACTTCCACTCGTGCTTTGCCCTTTAACCCCTTTCGCAAGGGTCTTCGTGGTCCGCCCCATCCCGTCGACATACTTCTTGGCCCATATCCCATTGGAACTCGCTGTGGACTCCGAAGTACAGGTGAAAGTTTCATCCCCATTCTTCTCATAAATCCGAACCCCTTGGTTTTCCATGGAAGCCTCATAGTCCACATAGAAAATACACTTCGAGGGATTGGTTAAAGTATTTCCCGGCTTGGCGACTTTAATTAAACGACCCAACGCATCGTACTCCGATTGCACGATGGCGCCGGTGGGGGCCGTAATCTGCGTCGGCTTCCCTATGGCCGTGTCAAACTGAGTCTGCACCGTCTGCCCCAAAGCATTCCGAACGGTGACTGGAAACTGATGATAAGTGGAATCGTAGTCGGTACAAGCTGTGGCCTTCGATGTGGTGCAAGAGTCGGTGTCCGGATCGATGGAGGAGACCCCCTTCGCTAAAGCATTGGCATCAAAGGCCTCTCGAACATTCCCATACTTGTCGTAGGCGGATTTTGAAATCGATTTCCACGACCCATCCAGTTTCGCATTGACAGAGGTCAGCAACCCTCGACTTCCAATAGAACAGGAGGTCGTTTGATTATCGTAATAACTCTGTGTTTCTTTGTATTTCGCTCCGGAGTTATCCTCAATCCAACTCTCACAGGGAAAACCAATCAGCCATTGGGTGGTATTGTTAATATAACTCGTTTTTGCAGTCCGTTTATCGGTTCCAATATCACTGAAATCGCTGGAATTAACCTCGCCATAATCAATGACAGATGTCGCATTCCCGTAGGAATCATATTGGAACTCTTTCTTGCGGGCTTTGACAATGGGTGTTTGGGAAGCTCCAATATATTCATACGTGACCTCTCGCACCTCCTTTTGGAGAGGCCGCTGGATCCCGCTCGCTACACTTTGCAGAATATAATCGCTCTCTACTTTATGGAGCACCTTGCTGTCTGAAGCCCGTTTAATGGTGACGCTCTTCACCAATCCCTTATAATAATCGGGATCCGTGTACTCATCTTTCCCAACGATAAACCGTCGTTCCGTAATAGAAGCGTTGGACAAAGGCTGCCAATTATTACTCTTATTGGCAGGATACGAAGTCACGTACTTTGCGCCACGAAATTCCTTCCAACCTGTATCGTAATAACCATTCCTATATTCGTAACGAGTCCAGAGACATTGGTAATCCGTCCCCTCAGTCCCCCCAATGAGATCAGGATCCCAATTGCAATTCCGCGTTGTATTAACCACATACACATTGTTCCCATCCATATCGGCACTATTGTAGTCCGTTGTCGCTTTCATATGCCAAATGGAGTTGTAATGGAAAGTGGTCAATCCTCCTAAAGGAGTGGTTAGTTTTTCAATCCTATTCTGAAGATCGGTGCCTTTAACTAAGTTCGCAGCAAAATCTCCATCGTTTGTGTAATACTCCATCTTAAAAGGAGGCCTCAGGAGAGTTGCCCCGGAACTATCCAATTCTTTGAATTCTGCCAACTGCTCATAAGGCCACGTACCACAGGTATATCCCACCTCATTGCTATAAACGAGATCGTACTGGCGAACCAGTTGCATTCCATCTCCATCATTAAAATCGTGCTTGATGATGATTTTACTGTACCGTTGTTTGATTGTGTAACCGGCATTAGAATAGCCACCATCTAAGTTTCTGCAATTTTTCTCACGAGTATACTCAACCTCATTTTGCGGACTAAGCTCACCACTGTCACTAAAGTCTCCATCCTTGTTTTGATCAAAACCGGTGTACTTAACCCTGTATAAATAAAGATACCCATTATCCTTCTGATATTCCACGATAACAGTGTTTCCACTCCGATCCACTGCCCGTTGGAACCCCCACCGAAAGATGTATTGGTAGCTATCACTCGTAATAATCTGGCTGGAAGAGGAGGTTCCAAAGTAATGCACCATTCCTGCAGGAGAAGATTCTGTCACTTTCCAATACTCTCCTCTTCGATCTCTGTTTGTATCAACAAGTTCAAAGAGGACTGATTCTCCCTCCACACGGCTTCGGAAAACGTAGACCTTCTCATTGGAACCGTTGGTATACTCACTGACAAAGACTAAATACCCATGGTTCCTCTTAAAAATGTATTCAAACTCGCACTGACTATCATCGACCGTATTATTCTCCCCACAGGAGTAATCGGCAAAATCCATCCGAGTGGACCTCTCAATTTTCCCAAGATCGACCGACCACCCAAAACCGTTAGTGTCGATTCCCCCCTGACTGGAATACGTGAGCGAAATGCCCGAACTAACCCCTTGTCTCCCAGGAGGAGTAAAGATGGGAAGTTCAAAACCCGCAGCCCCTGTGGCCCCAATGGTAACCTGATGTTCATCCATAAGGGTGGGTTCCTCCTCTCCACCTGCCGTAGCAGCTTGCGAGAGGGTGGGTTCCTCCTCCTCTGAAGAAGGATTTTCCTCTTCTAACACAACCTCATCCTCCTCCGGTAGAACCGGGCTCTCTTCCGACACCGAGGAGTAAGCACTCCATCTCCAGGGTTGAATGAGCTGAAAAATCAAAAACAAAACTAAAAACCGACTTCCACTTGTTACTCTATTCATGAACTTTCCCTCCTTTTTCTTTGTAAATGAAAACCTCTATTAAAAAGTTTTACTTCCCTGTATTGAGATCTATTCCCATACTATCTTTGATCTGGAGGAAGTCCTCCCCCCTCAGGTCCCTTAACATCAATTTCTGGCACATTTGATCGATCGTAGGACGTCTCATCGATCTCATATTGCCCCGCCGTTCCGATAATCGTACTCGCTAGTCCTACTAACAACGATTTTCCAGGCCTAAAACCCTCACCATAGTGGAAGGGGGATTTCATGTATTCCTGATATTGCTGCTCTAAGCGAATCCCCGTCGTGACACTATAGGACACCAAGGCCCGTCCTATCGCGCTACCCAACCCCTTTACAGGAACCCGGGCTGAGAATAGCCTCCCCACTCCTGATATCCCAATGCTCCCCCACTTCTGTCTACCTGTACCTCCTCCAGCGGCTGTTATTACTGCATTGGCCGCAAAATAATCTACCGAGCCTAATGCCTTTCCCGTCGCGTTATAGATATTTTTGAAATTAGAGGAATAGCTCGCAATGCCGGCGAACTCTTTAGCTAACGCCGTCGCTGTAAATGCAGTCACGAGGGATAAACCAAAACCTTGGTAAAAGGCCCGAAGGGGATCTTCACCGTAAGCGTCAGCGACCATCGCATTTAACTGTCCTTCGAATAAAGCAAGGGCAAAGGTAGTTGGATTAGAAAGGACAGCAAGGGCGTTGGCGTAAGTCACTACCACCAGAACTTTTACTATCGTAGCTACCGTAGCAATGAGTTGCCCTAAGGCCGCTATAGCTTGAAGCATGATCACAGACGCTGCCCCCGCTATGAGACCCGCCAACCATATCGCTGCAGCAATGATCTCCGCAATAAAAAGTCCCGATGGATCCGAAAAAGTAATCGGGTTGTTCCCTGCATAGCTGAAGCGATTCATCAACTGAGGCCGCAATTGCAGCGATTTCAATGTAGTTTTCGCTACATTCTCCATCCCTTCCTCATAGCTAATCGGGTCCGGAGAAATGAACCGCCCGATCTCCGGATCGTAATACCGATTCTGTAAGTAATAGAGCCCCGTGGGATCGAGCCGAGCGCCAATGTATTTATCGAGGACATCAATCCCTCCCGGCTGATTGTTAAAAGCAATCTTCCCGTAAGGTTCGTACGAGATTTTCTGTAAAACCTCTCCTGCAAAATCGGTCACCAACATCGTGCTCCCTAATCGATCGGAGTGGAAGAATTGATATTCGAATGCAGATGAGGAACGGGTGCTACTGGATTGAGTTTTCAGATCCTGTTGGACTGGTCGAGCGGCTACAGTCATCAAACTCAGCATCACCACAAGAACCGAGGCCACCCCTCGACGTAATGGCGATGAAACCCGGAATGCCCACATCGGCTCCCAAGATCTGCGACGCATCCACAGAACAAGGAAATAGATGAGAAAAGCGAAGAGGAAGAAAACCCACCCGTAGGAATCCCAATGGGAGAAGAACCAAGAGACGCTGTGGTTTGAAATAATGCCTGCGGAGGTGGCACGAAGATCGGTTCCTTGCGGGATAGTAACCTCTGCTACCTTCTGACTCCCCATATACACATGATGGATGATTTCTCCTTCCCGCTCTTCATAAAGCCCTTCGAGCGTCAAAACCTCTGAGAGTTGTCCTGATATAGCATCACCACTCGCTACTTTTACTCTTTGACCATCGGCATGATAGTAAAAATAGGTAATGTCACTGAGTTTATTTTCATAATCAATGGACCAAACATAATCGAGCCGAGCTTCTTCCCTATCCCAACCGTAGTTAGTCCCAACCGAACGATCTGCACGAAATTTCGATACAAGGTTACCGTTGTCGTCGTAATCAAAGTCATATGAATTATCGATTGAGGTCACCGCATGAGGATGATTTGGATCCTCATAATGGTATTCCCCTGTGGTGACCGCGGTGTTCTGGATCATATTCCCGATGGAATCATAATCGTAGAGATAGTCATGAGTGGGATTTCCTTGATCCGTGCGCGTGGCTTGTATTAAACGATGGTAACCATCATAGTAAAAGTTTTCCGTCCATGACGACGCCGTTTCTTTTGTCTGCTTCACATCTCCACTGGCATAATATTGATAAACCAGATCCAGAAGTTTTGCACTGTCACTCGTCCGATCTACACGGATCTCTTCGGTTCGCTGCGAGCCTTCTTCATAGTCCATCATTGTGGTGGTTCCATTCCCGTAATCGATTTGGGCAACACCTCCCCGCTCGTTGTATTTTATGTCCTCCACGAGGAGTTGGTTGTCCAACGCGCTTTTGACACGCTTGAGCTGAAGAGTCGTATCATCGTATTCATATTGGACCGTATACCAACTCGGATAGGTGATCTGGGTAACCTGATCCAGGCCATTGTAGGCATAAGCAAAGCCATACGCTGAACCATCGCTTAACGTCCTTGTTTTTAAGGCGACACGCCCCAGTCGATCGTAACAGTAAGAGATCGAATGATCGTTGTCGGAGCCGGTCGTTACAATAGCGGTTAGCCGACTTTGAGAATAACAACCACTTGAACCTGTGTCGTATTGATAATCTACAACCGCCCCATCCGGCGCACTATCGTCGTTCATGTCCAAAAATCTACGATCTAGACGATTTCTGGCATCGTATTCAAATCGCCAGATATTCCCCTTGGCGTCAACACGCCTCACGATATTACCCGAATCGTCATATTTATAGCTCCACGTCCCCTGATTAGGATCTTTGCCTACAACTCTGCGCCCTAGGCTATCGTATGTAAATTGAGTAGTGATGGTTCCGTAAGAACTTTCGTAAGGCGTGACTTTAATCTCTTTAAGCCCTCCCACCGCATGATACTTGTATTGAGTAAGTGCTACTCCTGAACAGCTTTCCTCGAAACACTCTCGAACTTCTACGGGCCGCCCCTGCGAATTCACCTTCACTTTCGTCAACATTCCAGGGCTTCCCGAAGCATTGTAACCTGCATCCTTAATCTTTATTTCGTACCCCTTATGGCTTACCTCAAATCGCTCTGCAACAGAATAATCCGGAGACGGTCGCTCCAATACCTTCACTCGCGAGAAATCGTCATACTCCATTTTCATCCATAGGCGGCTGTCTTGAAGATCCAGTGCCTGACTCAACAAAACAGGTACAGAACGTTGCGACACACGCCCCAAGAGATCAAACTCCACCACCGACTTCACCATCCCCTGATCCGAAGGTTTCACCGCCTTGTAACCTCTCCCCATCCCATCAAAATAGGAAACCTCCCATGTCGTCCCCCCTCCGACATTATCGACTACCTCCTTCCGAACATTCTGACACTCCTCACGCTCTTTTGGCATTACGGACTGAATCCCTTTCGTAAATGGAAACCACCACCTCGAGCCTTGAGGCTCCACTTCATCGGAAGGAATGGCTATCCACTTCGAACGATTCACGTTCTCCACAGGGGGAGATTCTGGACGACTTTGACAAGAGGAATGGGTTCCAGGGAGGACCCCTAAATTGTTGTATTCGATTCGTTCGGTGGAATAGGTTGTCGAATAGGTTCCTCGACGAGTCTCAATCACACGACCTAAGGTATCGTAATCGGTCTCAACCCTTGCCCCATTCGGATCTTCTTCCACTGACGCTAAGCCCGTCCCCTCATTAAAGCGCTCACTATACTCATAGTAAGTCGTATAAGCCTCCTCCGTCTCATAAGCCTCTGTCACACTTGTCACAAGTGTGTCGAAATAAACGTAAACGATGTGCGTCCGATTCTCACGGGCGTCCCACATGTCCACCAAATTCCCATACTCGTCATACTCGTTGTACCGATACCCTATCCAACGATCTACTCCACTCGTACTATCTACTAAATGGACAAACTCCTCACTCAAGTTCCCCGACTCTGTCACATCCCATGTGCTCAGATTTGGTAGATCCCCTTCCCACGGTTCCTGCAAATCATACAAGTAAACCCGTTCATTCAGTCGGCCTGTACTCCCTTGGCAAGCATTCGAAATGTTGGAGACTATTTCTTCCTGTGTCCAACTACTTGCCTTCCGATCTAATATCCATGGATCCCCTGATTCCAGATCAGGTGTGTAGTAAGTCGCACATTCACTGAACTCATCACCATCGTTTGAATCTGGATTTCCATGATCGTGCATCTTCACCACATTCCCATAGGCGTCATAGACAAATGACACTTTCCGCTTCCGACTCCCTCCACTTTCATCATAGATCCAACTCGTCTTGCCCTTAAACCTGGGATACCTTCCCCCTTGGAATGTCGCTAATTCCCACTCATGATCCATCTGACTCACTAAACGCCCACTTGAATCCTTAACCGTCTGACTGACCACCTGCCCCTGCAACGCATAATCCCTTTCATTGGAAGTTGCTCCATCCTTTCTACCTTGATAGAACCTCGTCTCCGTCACTTTACCCTCGGGATCTGTCTCCCTAACCTTCTGGAATCCACGAAACTCATCTACCCAAGAGGTCACAGTCCCAGGCCCCACACTCACCGCTTCATTCCCCTGATAAAAATATCCCCCTTCATAATCGAAGGTGCGCACATAACTATTCCCAAAGCCATCCTCTATTTTCACTTCCGTCACCACGGGAAAAACCACAGAGAGAGTATCTTTTCCGTCACTATTTGCATTCGTAAACTGGCTCGAAGGGGTGTACTGGAAAGAGGTGACTCCACCTAACCCATTATTCACTGAATACAAAGTCCCCGAAGAAACCCCATGAGCCTCTGGGCCAATGCTTGCGGCTGCAGCCGTATCTAAAGGAGCCTTCAGATCTCGATAGATCGTCCAGCCATCGGTAGTTGCCACTACATAATCCGAAATCCCACTCCGATCCAGATCTTCAAAGGCGGCCCCAAGATTCACCCCCTTATAGTCCGACAAATATTCCCCAGGTCCCTGAAAACTTACTCCCTCTCGACACAAAGGCTCTGTCCCACCAGCAGGATCATACTTCCCAAAGCAACTTCCTACCCCCATATTGATGTACACCGTCCAGGTGGTGGTCGCTTTACCTTGATCGTCCGTTGTGGTTACGTAGTCCGGTGTGTCATCGTTCCTTCCCTCCATCGGAAGCAATCCATGCGTCTGTCCCGAATCATTCGATTGAAATATCGCAGCCGCATCAGTGTAAGGAACCTCAAAGCTCTCAGCCGATGTAGAAAAATCCCCTTCACTATCCCGATCATAATAATACCAACTCCCATCTCCCTCTCCAGGGTAATCAGCCACTACGTAGTTCAATGAACTGCTCGTTGGAAAATTAAAAAGACCCCCTATCACACTCTTTGCTCCCCGCGCCGTAAGATAGTACATGCCCGTCGGTCCCACTTTTTTCTGCTCCACCTCGATGCTTTCAAGATCGTAGGTTTCCTCCCCCACGTTAAATTTATAAATCTTCCAATATGGCGTGCTAGCCTCCGAATTGAGATACTCTGGCGGATCAGAAGGATAGAATTGGAAGAAGCCTTGGGTGAGTTGATTGGCTTCTTCATCGAGGTGGGTACGGGATATGTAAGGAACCGATCCATCCGGCGTTTCCCAAAATTCTGAGTTCGTAACAAATCCAACGCCGCCTGTATCCTCATTACGATTGATATTGTGATAAACAAGCCAACCTTGACGATTCGTGTATTTTCCTGACGCAACCAACTCCGGGCAACTATCTCCATTGATATCCATCACATCGAATAGTTCATCACCATCGTTATCCACTAGAGAAAGAGCAGTATAAAGGTAATAAGTAATTTCTACTTCCACATAACTATCACAATCACCACAGGCATAAAGCTTTTCACGTTTAGTAGAGGTAGGTGACTCAAAGACCTTGTACGCCTCAAAGCCTTCTCCATTATTCTCATAAAAACGCCATTCCAGTTGCTGATAATCTTCCCTCAGCTCCCGCCAAACCCATTCCTCGATCTCCTCCTCCGACCAACCATTCCACCATTGCCCTTCCCAACTCAATACCTCATAACCTTTAATATCATTTCCATCATAAGGGCACTCACTCCCCCTCACCTCCACATAATCGGTAAGTTTGTCGCAATTGAGGTCCACAAAATCACTTACAACACATCGTCCACTCTCTCGATGAGATCGCAGATAACCCGTAGTGGGAGCTCCTGGCCAAGTTCCTCCCACTTCCTCGACGAATCTCGGCATTCCATCTTCGCCTATCGGAAACTCATAATACGTAAATGTAACCGGTGGCAGTTCATCCAAGGGGTTGGCCCCAATCATCCTCACGCTCTTTAATCGTGTTCCGATCCAGGAATACCCTGCTTGATATTCCAACTCATATTTCCATAGGAGTTCATTTCCCTGATCACTATAAACTTCAATCGCCACAAGCCTGTGATGGCTGACCAAGCGAAAATCCCCTCCATCCCCCACCAGAACCTGTTCTGGCCTCCGCTCATACACAAAATCCACCCGATTCCTAAAGTTCTCATCATCTGAATGGCCAGTGTAATAAATACTCACCGGATAAAACTCTTCGGCAAACTCATCATCAGAAGGACGATCTCGGGTGTACTCAATCCTGAGATAGTTTCCTTTTAAATCCTCAATCCGTGTTAAGTACCATTTATAAATATCGCTAACAGACGATGCAGAATCGTCATCACCATCCCTCGCTACGTGTAGATCAAAAATGTAGCGAGTTCCGCTCTTGTCTGTGACCTCCCATGACAAACTGTCAGAAGCTAAGTAATACTTCGAAAGATCTTCAACTTTAGATATGAAAGTAGTCCGGTTATCCACCGGATACAAAGTGTCACTCTTTCCACCAATGACAGTGACAAAAGAAACATCCTCGCGATACTGTAATCCCTCCATACGATCCCATCTTCGCGTAATCGTCCCAATGGGCATACTCCAACCAGGCCCCAGGAGGGTGTCCGCTCCTCCACTGTTGTAAACCAATGAAAGCTTCGGTTCGATCCTTCCTCGCCCAGCTGGTACTTTAATAGGAACACTGGCATTGGCTGACCCCGTATGGGAATCTACATTCGTACTTACCTGCATGGAACTCAAAGGAGCGCTCTCGGGCCCCGGTGGCGTTTCCTCCGTCATATTCTGTAAAGGTAATTCCTTATATTCCTCCTCTTCTTCCGCAATCTCTGATGCTTCTCCCGGCTGTGTCGCTAACCGCGCCCCAAAAGCAACCTCCTTCGTAACCAGATTCTCTGAAACAGCTTTTGCCTTTGCATCATCTGCATTAGCCAAAGGAGCAGCCCAACCGGAAGACGCCGGAAACACAAGTAAAGCCGATATCAACCACACGGCCAATAATTGTCGGAACCAAGATTCCCTCTTACCTTTATCCATCGCCCTACCTCCTACACCCTCCACCATCGGTATTCTAAACACGCTGGTAAACTGTGACTCTGGAGATGCCATTATTGTATTGCAAAAGGTGTGCCAGTTCTGAATTGAATGAGAGAACAGGCTGGTTAATCTTTTGATTTTTAAGGCTTTATTTCTGTTTGACGCAACGAACTATCGCTGAAAAGGGGTGAAAAAAAACCCTAAAGAATGTCAACGGCGGTTGCTTAAAAAAGGGGATAATTCGTAACTACTTGATAATTAAGAATAAACGGTGTTAAAAAATTGATACTCCCTCACTGTGAATCTAACTTCACATCTCGGGATAGTTAGATAGTTAGGTCTGACCCCCTACTGGGTTGAGTCAAATGAGCACATATGAACACTCTTTGCATAGATTTGTTCCGATATCCCATTTCCAATAACTAAAAAACAACATAAAAACAAGTGGTTACACTCTAATTTTTCCCGCTCATCTCGGCACGCTTTTTGCATCACTTTCTCTTGGGACCATGGGAAAGAAAGGGGTTCGGTATGAATAACTCTTTCAAAGGCTTTTTATTCGTTAGCTTTATGGGCCTTATCTTCACGACTTGCGGGGGAGGCGGAGGAGGGGGTGGATCTAGTAGCACCGATACGACCCCCACCGTGGCGCTCAACTTTGAGGCGCCGATGACCACTACCTCTGCATCGGCTCTAACAGCAGGGATAAAATCTGCTGGGCTTTCTAGAAAAGTTCCTTTAGAGCTTGCTGACATCCAGGGGAAGGTACAGGCTTACCTCTATGTGACCGATGGCACTGAGGGGGCTCGCCAATCGATTGAGATTTTAAATTTAAGCATTGCCAACGATACGATTTCGTTTGGGATTCCGGATGTGAACGTCGACGTTGATGGCGATGGAACTGCGGAAACCTCTGTGAATGTGGCAAGCGATTCGGGGGCTATGATTGAGGTGGTGGTCGACTTGACAGGAAATCCCAACGTGGGGGAGGAGTTTGGGATTATTACTCCCATTAGCGATATTATCGATTCCAGTGATGGAAAGGCCAAATGTTCCATTAATCCTGAGATCTCGGGCTTAAGAAAGATCATCCAAGAAACCATCGCCAACTATAGCGAGGAGTTTCCCACCCCTCATTTTATGAATTTGACGGACATGGCCTCCAAGTGGTTAGCCACGGGGGAAACAGTCCCTACTGGAAATCGATTGGCGGCGATGGTGGCTCAATTTCGGGAGGAGAATTTGGTGTGGAAGGAGAGTTTTTTGGGGGATGAGAGTTTGGGGATGAGCGCGTTTCGGGGCTCAAGCGCCGCATTCGGAAAGATGGTTAAGGAGATGGCTGTGAGCTCTATCGATCTCAACACGGTGTTGGATCGAATGGGGGGGAAGATGTACGAAGAGTGGGATGCCTTAGGGATTCCTCTGGAGAAGTACTCCGGCATTCAGAACGCCGTCAAAGCGGCGGGGGAAGCCAAGATAACGGCCCTCAAGTCCCAATATTCGGGCGATGTCGATTTTCTGACCGGTTTTGAAAGCGCTCACTTTGCGATTGAGGAGGCGATGGAGATGGGATTAACGCTATTTGAGTTGGGAGGGTTCAGCGCCTTCGTGGATGCTTCCGATTACGCAGAGATGAGGACCTCTTTCCAGGGAGCCGTCGATGCTAAGGATATGAAATTGGCGGATGCAAAGATGTTCTTAGACCCCAGCGGCTATGTTCGAGCAACGTTTGGAAACCAGGCGGTCGAAAAGTGCTCTAGTTGCGGAAGTTTTGATTTTGAGACCCAAATTGGAAATCTTTCTTGTGACGAGGCATTAGCGAAGGATCTCGATGTGTTAGCCGAGGAGGCGGGAGCAACAGCCTCTGGGGTTCCCCCTTCCGTGTTTCGGGAGAGGTTAGAGTATTCGTGTCGATTTGAGGAGCTAGAGTGCGGGACGATCGATCTATCGAATCCTACAAGTGTGTCAGATTGTTCGAAGTTGCGGGACCCTGATGAGGTAGCTAACATGGCAGACCAATTTGGAGGAACGGTGTCTGTGGCTTATTTTGGCGAGTTGATTGATGTGGCCAAGGGGGATTTGGGTTACAGCAGTATCGAGGAATTTTTTGGATTAGACACGGGAGCGCTTGAGGGACAAGATTTGAGCCAATATACCGATTTCGGCCAATTTAAACAGGAGGCTGGAATTGACCAAAATTTTGACTTTGCTAACCAATTTGGGGGTGAGCCTGCCACAGGGACTGGCGGGACGACAACGGGCACGACCAGCACCACGACAACAACTACAACGACAACGACGACAACCGCGCCGGTGTTTCATATTTCGGACCTTTCCGGGACCGCTCTTCCTGCGGGAACAAGTGTGCCTGTGGGAGGAACACTTTATGTCTGTGTGACCTCTGGGAGCATTGCCGCAGGAACTACGATGAAATTTACTCCAAAGAGTAGTGGAACCGATTCCAGTGGACTCACTCTGACCAACAGCACTTCTGCGGCCTGTTCTAGTGGGATGCTCACCGGCACTCTGACTTCGGGAATCGTTTCTCTGGTGGACGCAGAATATTATCTGAAGATCGGGAGCACCAACTCCTCAAACTATATCCGTATTGTTGCATCACTCGGTGGTAATGGAAACAACATGGCTATAACTAGTTTTTCCACTTCTTCCGCAGCTGTAGGGGCTTCGATGATTGTAAATGGAACGAACATGCCCACCGATCCACAAACCGTGACGCTGGTCAATGGCACTCAGAGCGTATCCGTTCAAACGGTCGTATCTCGAACAAGCACCGCCTGGACATTTATCGTTCCTTCGGGGGTGACCGTAGGAGAACCTTACAGGGTCGTCTTCACTATTGGGGGACAACCTGTGACAAGCCCTGGCACCTTCACGATTTCGCAATGAGCAAGCAGGGGTCAGACCTAACTATAAGCTTGACCCCGCTATTCTCTCGAAAAAATCTTCTCGAGCGTTCCCTGTCCTGTTTTCTCAAACCCCATACTTTGATAACCCTGGAGAATGTCATCACTATCGGGGACCGGGATCTCCACGTAAAGATCCACAGAGGTGTCTTCCACAAGATTTTTCATCGGCTTTACAACTCTAGACATGAACTCTTCCGCGGGAACCTCTTTCCCCCCTCTTGTCCAATCGATATAGTACTGGACACTCTCCATCCCCCCCCGCTCCGCCCGTACCATCACTGTCATTGACTCCTCCCCTGCTTCCAAAAGATAAAAACCTCCTTGCAAAGGCCTCTCAAACGACTCTTCCGTCAACTCCATCAAAATATTGTCATAAGAACTTGAGGCCCCTTCAGCGAATCTAAATCTCTGAAAGAGCTGACGCCCCGCTCCTTTAACAAAACCGGCCCCTTCATACCTCCACGAGGATCCAGGAGCCCCCTCCTCCAAAACCTGTTCCCCCAGCCAATTTGCGGCCTTTCCAACCACAGGCCAGGAGGCAGGATTCGTGGCAACATACCTCCCGCTAGCTATTCCTCCCATCACCCAAGGCGCATAGGTAGCGACCGTTTTCTGATTCTCAATCATCTGCGCTCTATCCTCAGGAGCGAGATCGGCTTTGTTGAGATCGGTATCATGGATCGACAAAAGATACCCCAACCCAATCGCAATAGGAATCCAGATCAAAGGGATTCGCCCATCCGGGTCGATATAGAATTGGGGATTGTTGAGAGCGTAGCTGTAAGGATTGAGATACGGAGGCCCCTTTCCTGCTTGATTGACAAGGTCTCGACTCAAGAAACGGCCCAGCTCTGAAGAAAGATATCGAGCGCCGTAGTAGTGGAGATTGGACGGCGTATCAAACTTCTGCCCTGTGAAAAGATTGTCCGCAGTAAAAAGCGATGGTTCTCGAACAGTCCCATAAGGATCATAAGAAAAGGATTCGACCTCGGCGCCATTCCGATCCACTAATCTGCGGGCGCTATTCAAATGATCGGTTAAATAGAAGAGTGTCTCGGTTCGGATGGCTTCGCTAGAAGCATAAATCGGCATTGAGATGAACACCAGCGACAACACCCAAAGTCGTTCTTTCAATCGTCGCATCTTTGTACTCTCCTTCCTGTTACGGAATTATAGGAATTGGAATGGGTGGCGCCAGAGGAACTGGCGGTTTTTGTTGTTCTCGAGGGGGTCGAGTGATGTCATTCAACCAATCGTTGGTTCTCTCGATTCCATCGTGAACATCGCGGATCGTCTCTAACCCTGACAGGATCTGATCCATATAGAATGGAATAACATAACGAAACCAAAGTTGCTTATAGGCCTGACTCAAATCGGGGGCCTCTGCCTCCTCCAGCTCCTCCTGGGGTTCTTCTTTCGGATCGGTCGGCCATAACGTAACAGCGACATGATAAGCGCTCCCCGGATGCGTCGGTTCTCCATAAGCCTCATAAGCCCCTTGAATTCGCTCTTTCGAAATCTGACCTCGCGCTGAAAGGATCTCAACATCTCGCTGCAATTGGGCAAGTTCGGGATCGGCCGGCATCGATCTCCCACCGAACATTTTTTGACGATGGAACTCAGGACGCCCTTGATAGTCGACATTAAATCCCCCTCCAGGAACCAACATCTGTTCCAAAGAGATTGCATCGGGAACGGAGATAAAGGCCTGCCCCTTCTCATTGGTGAGGTACGTTCCCCCTCCAGGCACGATCACTTTCGCCCCTGAAACGAATTGACGCTCCGGATAAGACCACACATAGACAACCACTTGCTTATCCTCGCCGTTAGGATCGATGTACTTGAGAGGATTATTGGCAACATAGGCGTAAGAGTTGAGGTCATTCTCCGCAACCCTCTTCATTAATTGCCGCCTTGTCATCTGGAGCCTGAACCCCTTGGGATCTACAGAGATGAATCGGGCGATAGCGGGTTCGTAGTACCGAGCCCCGTAATAACAGAGGTCGGTTTCAATGTCGTGTTCTTGATTGGTGTATAGATAGTCGGCAGTGACGAGTTGTGGATTGCTGGTGGAACCCCTTATTTCACCGTAGGGATAATAGGTGTAGTGTGCTTGCTCGTTTCCTGATGCATCGGTGACCACCCGCGTGCTACCAAGGTGATCGGTGAGGTAAAAAACCTCCTGAGCCTGAGAGATAGCTCCTAAAAATAAAAATGCCAACGCAAATAAACTGTGAAATGCCTTTGCTCTGAATGAATCCATGCTAGTACTTCCCTGTTATTTGGTAACGAATAACTTTATCCGGGATTCCGTTGTTTTTGGCAGCTTGCGCAAAAAAGTCGACACTGTATTTTTTAAATTCAGGAGCTTCTTCTCCATAGGGTTGGCCGGTGAGTCCCAAGTAGGCATGACCGATCTCGTGCCAAACAGTATTAAGCCTGTCAGAAAGTTCAAGGAAACGAGCATCCGTACCGAAAGACTCCGTGACGACAAATCCAGGATAAATACTCTGAATTTTTTGACGATCAATATAGATCTCCGCTAGCGTAGGAGAATCGGGATGAGATCCATAAAAAAGGGTGATGCCCAAAGCGTTTTCTTCTACAGGTACAGGCCTTCCAAAAACGCCACCGAAAAACCGACGAATAGGGCCCTGTCCTTCCCGTTTCTTCTGCCACTCCGCTTTCCTCTCCTCTGCCCTGATCCTTCGAAGCTCGTTGAGAGAATGAGCCACTCTCCCTTTATCGATGCGGAGGTTCAACGGCGTATCGGAATCTGCAATGGTAATCGAAAGCCTTTTTTCACTACGAACAAGTTCAACAAAAGACCCAAATATTGTGCCGGAGCCCTTTTGAGTATCGGCGATGGCTGCTACCCTTTCCTCATCAAGAACAACCTCTCCATTTTTCAATGAGAACGCTGCTCTTTGATCTTCCGTAAATGAACGCCCAACCCATTCATCAAAGGGCTGTTGTGTTCCCGAACCGTCCGGAGCCGCCGCAAAATTAAAATAGATTTTTTCGCCGGTAGGATCGATATATCGGAGGGGGTTATTCGCTACGTAAGCGTAAAGATTCAGACCGTCCCCCGCAGGATCGGGACTGATGAACCGAGCCAGCTGCGCATCGTAATACCGAGCGCCGTAGTAGTAGAGGTTGATTTCGGCGTCGAATTTCTGATTCGTGTAGGTATTAAAAGTAGCATGCTGGCTCAGATCGGAACCACGAATCTGACCAAACGGATAGTAAGCATAGCGAGCCTGCTCTGAGCCCGAGCCATCGGTGACCACCCGCGTGCTTCCCAAATGATCGGTCAGATAAAAAAACTTCTCAGTCTGGGCAGAGGTGATAACTGAAGCCTCGACCTGTACGAGTCCGAAAAACACCACCACGATCCCAGCACTTAGTCTACATTTGTCCAAAATTCCTCCCATGCTCCCGCTTCATTATAAGGTTCATCCCCCTGGACCTGTTCCGATGAAGAGGACTGTGAAGGTTTGACAAGTCCCTCATCAATGATTTCCCAAAGCCTCGAGAAGAAAAACTCGGATTCGCCTTCACCGCCATAAATGGTTCCCAAATGCTCATCCAAAGCAATAAGTGACGTGTCCAAAGGATCCTTCCCCTGCGCAATAGCTTTGGAAGTATTCCAATACAATCCCAGAAATGTTAGGCCAAATAACCCTTTTTTACTCAGATTAAACACCAAATCTTTTCCTACCATCCCCGATCGAATGGTCATTTTATCGACACTGTAATCGAGCCCTTGCGAAGCCCTATTTGTCATTTTGAAAAGGGGTGTTCCAGAAATATCACGATTCTTCTTCAAAGCCATAACAGTATTTAATTCAACCACGTCCAGTAGTTCTATGACTTCAACGCCCCCTTGCCTCTCAGCAAACGCTAATCCTTCTTTCATCAACTTTGTTCCTAGGCCCTTCAGTTCTTTTCCCTCACGAGCAAAAGCGTTCTTGATTTCGCTAGTACCCATATTATGAACGGTAAAAGTTTTGGTTGCGGCATCATATCCTGCGTTAAAGTACGCTTCAGCTATGTTTCCCTGAACGTCAAGATATTCAATCGTGGCATTAAAAGAAGGATTCCACCCTGTAGATTCGGTGATCGTCGCCTGAAAGCGATTTCCTCCAACCTGAATCATCTTGCGATACTCCTTAGCTCCTGAAGGATCAATGACCGTCAAAGGATTATTCCATACGTAGGCATATGAATTCAGGTCGCAAGGCAAGAAGTGCTGTACAATAGGATCTGCGCTTGTAAATTTTCCCACCTTTGGATCGTAATACCTAGCGCCGTAGTAGTAGAGGTTGATCTCGGTGTCGAACTTCTGACCGGTGAAAAGGTAAGAAAGATCCCCCTCACCCTTCGCCCTCTCCCCTAAGGGGAGAGGGTTGGGGTGAGGGGCTAAGATCTCACCGTAAGGATAATAAGAATAACGGGCTTGCTCGGCTCCTGATCCGTTCGTCACCACCCGCGTGCTGCCAAGATGACCTACAAGATAGAACGCGACCCTCGTTCGGAGAGGAACCATCGCGGCATAAGAAACTCCCCCGTAAGATGGCGGGTAGGAGAATACGACCATCATGAAGAGAAAAACAATTTTTACTCGAAGCAATCTCATCCCCAAGTTACCTCACCTCTCTTGTCAAGGAGGACACTCTGGATTCTTCATCCAAAAATAATCTTCTTGTATCTCCCGTCGAATCTGCATTTCTGCGTCCAGAAGATTGTATTGTGTTTCCCACGACACGTTTAACTTATCGATGAGTTGGTTTATCTGCTGCCCTAAATCTTCTGACTTTGCGCGCATGTCTTGGAGTTGTGTTAACGCAATACTTAATCCAGCGTTGTTCAAATTGGGATTATCGAGAGCGGCATCTGCCCTAGCAACAATCTGTTCCTTTACGGTCCACTGTTGCTCTCTCAAAGATTTTATTTGACCCTCAATCCGGTTTATCTTTTGAGTGTTCACCCCAATGGCATTACCAATGCCAATGAGTTGATGACCATATTTGTCAAACAAAGCGTTGGATATGGCTTGTTCCCTGGGATCTTGAACGCCTTCCACAGGAAAAATCAAAGGGGGTCCATAGTCCGTCGGTCGAATCTCTTCTAAACCACCACCAATCTCAGTAGGATGAGTAGGTTGAAAAGAGGGAAGATCCTTAGAAACATCCCCTGTAGATGTAGTCGGAGGAGTCTTCAAATATTCGTAAGCCACATATCCTCCAAATCCCACAAGGATCCCTATTCCAATGGCAATCCCCACGGGCCCGAACCCCGGTAGAAGGGGAAGGGCGGCAGCCATCGCATAATCCCCATGGACATCGATATAATAAATGGGGTTGTTGTTGGCATAGGCGTACGGCTGCCGCGTTAGATTCACCCAAGGATCGATGCTGATAAACCTTCCTAGTTTCCCATCGTAATAACGGCTCCCGTAGAAGTTTAAACCCGTTTCAGGATCCCATTTCTGACCGGTGTACCCATAATCTGTCTCCAGTGGCTCTAAAAAAGTCCCCCGGACCTCACCATAAGGATAATAACGATGGTTCTCTAACGGAACTCCTTCCTCGTCGGTGAGTGTTGTGGTACTCCCCAAATGATCCCCATGGTAAAAACGCGTGGAAGAGACCACGGGAGAACTCTGCGTGGCGTTACCGCCCCCCTCGGCCTTTGCATTGGAAATGGGACAGATTATCTGGCCTGCGAGTGAAAGCACCCCTACCATCGAAACTAATTGATAAAATCGAGATCTCATGGTTTCCCCATTAGCATCTGCTCCGTAAATCCTTTTTGCTTCAAAAATTGGTCTCGCTGTTGATAGTCCTCTGAAACATCCTTCCCGGTATTTACTTCTGTGGTCGTAAAGTTGAGCTCTGCGCCTTTAATATTAATTCTCCCTATCCAGGCAAGCCCTCCCCCCTTATGGACATCAAACAAAGTGACCACCGCAGGCCCCATCCCCTGTTGTTCTTCAAAGAGAATCACTGCTTTATCGGATGCCGTTTCCGTCGGAGGCTTTTTGGTGAGAATCTGAGCCTCCCGATTATAAACAATCCTCCCCCCCACAATCTTTCCTTGAGCATCGACTAAATACCCCCCACTCGCCACGGTTGCTTTCACAGGAAATTCCAAGCTAAATCCGCTCATGGAACCGATCTTCTTTCCCGCACCACTGAGTACCTTGCCATTTTTGACCACAGCCTTCCGAACCCCATCGATCTCTTCAATATTCTGAGTCATTCCCTCCGTTGTGACGGTATACAAAATCACGGTATAGCCATTGCCAACCTCCACGCTCCCTTGGGGCTGAAATGATAGATAGTTGCCACTCGTCTCTCCCAAATCTAAACTGTTGAGGAAGGCAAAATCACGGATAGACATTTGGTAACCTTCACCCCCCTTCAAAGTCCCCACCAACTTTTGGGCCGACGCAATCGTGTGTTGCAGAAAGGTCATCGAGCTTCCGGGCACCTGTTTCTCCTTGACACCGATTTCGTATCGGCCATCGGGATCGATGTAACCCACCGGATTACCCGAAACATAAAGATAGGGATTTTCCGTTTCCTCATTTGCAGGATCGACTGACACAAATACAGAGAGATTTGGATCGTAGTACCGGGCGCCGTAGTAGTAGAGGTTGGTTTCGACATCGTGCTGTTGGCCAGTAAAGAGGTAAAAAAGAGCCCCCTCACCCTTCGCCCTCTCCCCAAAGGGGAGAGGGTTGGGGTGAGGGGCTAAAATCTCACCATAAGGATAATAAGAATAGCGAGCTTGTTCTTCAGCCGATTCGTTGGTCACCACACGCGTGCTGCCCAGATGATCCGTGAAGTAAAAAACGCTCTTGGCCTGAGGAAAAGATTCTGCTGCAGCGTGGGCAAATGCAACACCCCGGTTCTGGCGTGGCACCTCACTCAAAAACAAAAACGCTACCGCAACCGAAATCCAAAATGCTGCCGCTATAAATAGATTCATAATCTCACCATCCCTCAATACACCGTTATTCAGAGTACTGAATTGGATTTGGGTAACCATAGTTCCTCATGAGTTGATTCATTGTCTCAATTTGCTCTTTTTCTCCTCCAGCCATCGTCGGCTTCCGAAAATTAGGATCTGGATTTGTTCCTCCCCATTTTCCAATGAAGAACGTTTTTCCTACCTCTGTTTCAGGAATAATCGTCCATCCAAAAATTTTAACAGCTGGGATTCGCCCTTCTGCTTTTAGGTTAGGTCCTGTGGTCTCAGCCATATGGTACAATTTCCCATCCGGCGCCATGACCACAAAATTCCTTTTCCACGTGACAGCCGGCAACTGAAAACCTTTCCCAATCCATGGAATCTTGTTGAGGGCTGGGATGAAAGCCTTTACTTGAAATCCCTCATTCTTGTACCAATCAAACCCTACCACCTCACCCGCACCATTCTTGATAATTCTCCCCTCGATATTGATAGCCGCATCAAAATACATACGGGCTCTCCCACTGGAATTCTCCATATCCACCTCTCTTGTAACATCCACACCCGATTTACTCGCCACTCTCACAATTTCGTTGCTCACATCCACTGTAATATCCAATGCAAAGTCGAGTTGCGCGGGGCTATCCCTTAAAACGGTGCTCCCACTGCTCCCTCCAAAATATCGCTGACCCGTTGTAGAAATCACAGCAGGCCCAGTTTCACGAAGCGCCGCGGTAACTGCTGGAAACAAAAACTCTTTATGAGTCTTATTGTATTCAGGGTTCAATTCCTGAGACCCGGGGACTAAAAGACGACCCGTTGGGTCAACAAATGAGAGGGGGTTATTCGCTACGTAAGCGTAAAGATTCAAACCGTCCCCTGCAGGATCAGGGCTGATGAACCGAGCCAACTGAGCATCGTAATACCGGGCGCCGTAGTAAAGGAGGTTCGATTCAGGATCGAACTTCTGGTGGGTGTAGGTGTTGTAAGAAGCGAGTTGCCCCAGATTAGAACCCCGCATCTGGCCAAAAGGATAGTAGCTGTAGCGAGCCTGTTCTTCAGCCGATTCGTTGGTCACCACCCGGGTGCTGCCGAGGTGATCTACATAATAGAAAACGACATTCTTGGAAACCGCGACATCGGCATCCGCCAGGCTCCCAGAAAAAAAGAGCGCCATCAGAAAAATCGGAAATCTACTTTTAATTATCTCCATTCTCCTCCACCATAGTTAGCCAATAGTTAGATAGTTAGGTCTGACCCCCTAATCTTCAGGAGGGGGGCCGTATAGCTTCCTCACAACATCGTAAAATCCGTCCAGCGAGATAGGATACGGAAGCGGTATGGTACCATCTTCTCCTAGAGCCATAGAATCAAAAAAGAGGCTATAGACATTTTCAGGTCGTGAGTCCATCATAACATCTCCTTTCTCATCCACGGGAAGCACAGCAATCACATCAAATTCTTGCGATTTTACAAATTTCGCAAATTCAAAAGCATTTTCTATAATTTCCTCCGTTGTCTTTGGATGATCTCTTAAGGCATCACTCAACTCCTCCCATAACCCCTTTTCAGAGCCTGTTGCAATCCATAACTCCCCTTTCACTTCATCTTTCGGTCGAATGGACAAATACCCTTCAACCTTGTCACTCTTACCAAAAACTCGAGTCACCGTGTATTCCTGCTCCTCACGAGCAAGATACACCACATCCCCCAGTTCCAATCGAAGTTTGCCGTTATGTAGCTGCCTACTAAGGTCATAGCTGTCTTTAAACTCGAGGTCATCCTCACCCGTGGGATCCAGGTACCGAATGGGATTATTACGAGTGTAAACATAGCCATTCCATACGATAGGTCTGCCGACAAAACTCTTTCCACGGTTGTCTTCCTCTCTTCGTATGGCTTTCCTTAAAAGAGGGTCTAGACTTAGAAATCTTCCGAGTGAGGGTTCATAATAACGAGCGCCGTAATAATAGAGCTCTACCGCCGAATCATATTCCTGTCCTGTAAACAAATGAGGAGTTTCCATGGATTCAGAGAGAGGATTTCGCACCTCCCCATAGGGATAATAAGAATGGCGGGCTAGTGCGCTTCCTTGTGGGTTGGTCACCACCCGCGTGCTGCCAAGGTGATCCGTTAAATAAAAGGCTGTCTCGGTTTGTGGAGAAGGGGAAGCGGCCCCATGGCGCACTAACAGGAAGAAACATAGACATCCCATCCAAAAAATAGATTCTCTCAACATCTCAATCCTCACTTCCGACCTCGATCATTTCAATCTGTCCTAGCTGTTGCTGATAGTTTTTGTACAACTCTGCCTGCTCCTCCTTAGAGGTATTCGGATCCATAATCTCTGGCTCTATTTGAGCGAATGCCGATCGACGGGCATCTGCATGATTCAAGATCTTGGGAACCACGTCCTCCACAATCTCGTCGCGGAGTTTGATCTTTTCTTCCACCGACAGGCCTTTATATTGCGGACCTTTCAAAATTTGAGCCACTGTCGCATCGGCCGCCGCCAAGGTCTTATCCGGTTTCTGGGTTGGATCATCGGGATAGAACCTTTCTCCCAAACCGACATGATGAATGAGTTGCAAAAGGGACTCCAAAGGAGACGGAAACCAAAAATTGGCATGGGCTTCGTAATCTTGAGCTTGATGCAACAACGCCCCTAATCGATAATTCTGAGGCAACCAAGACATTTTCAAACGGTCCAGGAAAAAGAGGCTGCTCCAAGCGCTCTTAAAGTGGAGGGAAGGGACACCAATAAAAGCCAAAGAGGAGAAGTTTTTTGAAGGCCCCGTCCACATCTTATCCACCCTTGCGGCAAAGTAACCGATCTCCGCAACATCTTGGTCGGAATACCCTAGACTTTTTGTTATTTCTACCGTGAGGGCGTAGTGAAACCACACCTCCCATTGGCCGTTCGGATCGACATAAATCAGCGGGTTGTTTTTCACGTAAGAATAATGA
Source organism: Deltaproteobacteria bacterium (assembly GCA_016202395.1). Classification (GTDB taxonomy): domain Bacteria; phylum JACQOV01; class JACQOV01; order JACQOV01; family JACQOV01; genus JACQOV01. Next base: position 17,174 of record JACQOV010000051.1, on the reverse strand, counting down.
CTGAGAAAACCTTGCGGATCAGGATCGATAGAAAGGAAGCGGCCGATCTTAGGATCGTAGTACCGAGCGCCGTAATCATAAAGATGGGTCTCGGAATCGAATCGCTGCCCTGTGTATCGAAATGGCGACTGCTCATTGGCGGTTGGCTGTTCGTTCCGAGTCTCGCCATAAGGATAATAGACATAATGAGTGAGAGGGCTTCCTTCCTCAGTGGTCACAACACGGAGGCTGCTCAAATGATCTAGAAGATAGAAAGCTGTTTCGGTTTGGAGCGGCGTCAAAGAGGCGTGAGCCAGTGACAAGCCCCATATCCCTATTCCCGCGGCATAAAAGATCCATTTCACGACTCCCCCTTTACTCCGTTGGCGCTGTTCTCAAAAGACTCACAGCCCCCTTCACATCGATGACCAACACCGGGGAGATGGGATCCTCATCAAAAACCTCGTTTAGGAGATCCCCGATATCCAAACTTTCAAGGATATCCGCAGAGTTGATTTCCACGAGATCGAGCTGATTCATCGCCTGATCGAGATCCGGCACGATCAAAACCGGGACGATGGGCTTCTCCTCTTCTGGAGAAAGTTTGTTAAGAATATCGACGACCTTTCTAAAAATCTCCTCCGCCGAAGGACCAAAAATCCTCTCGACCCTTCGAAGTTTCTCCAAAAGATCCTCGGGGCTCAGCGTCTCCTCCTCGTCAGTAGCTCGAACCACCCCTTCGAAATCTGGAATAATCAAAACCGGTGTAATCCCCTCTTCCTCCTCCTCGATCGGGGCCTTATCTTTGAGAATATCGACAACCGTTTGAATGACCTCCTCCACATCCGGGATCTCCGGTTCTTCTGGATGCAGCACCTTACCGAGCACATCAATGATATCGGTCGCCACAAAGACATCGGCAGGATTCAAAGGAACAATATAGGCAAAACCCAGAGACCCTACCGTTCCTCCGTTGTACACCAGGGAAACTGATTCTCCCTCGGCTGATTTGAATTTAATTCGCACGTCGAGTGTGTCGAGCGAGTTTCCATACTCATCGAAAGAGGGCATGGTGAAGGTCGCCATGATATTGGACCACAGAGAATTCTCTGTTCTCTCTACTGGAAACTCCGCTCTCCCTTCCAGAAAAACGGTAATGGATAGGTCTTTCAACCCCTGGTTTGTCTTAAGAGTCACTGTATCGCCAGAGGTTCCACTCGTGGGACTATACTCCGTAATCTCTACCGTCGGTGCAGGCTCGGGCTCCGGAATGTAATAATTTAAGGTGATGGAATTCCCCACGGCTTTCCCCTCCAACTCGACAACAACCCCCTGGTTAAGGAATTGGACAGCCACAGGAAAGGTATCCCCTGTCTCTCCACAGGCATCAAAATCCGGCATATCGAATTTTGCGAGAATGTTCGAGAGAAGCGGTTCATATCGGGTGACAGCTTGAGGATCCCCACAAGGCCCCACCACCTGAACCTCAAACCCTTCCAACCTTGATCCCCATACGCTGACGGCCTCCCCCGCTGTGGCTGTTTCAGGACTGTAAGCAAGGATGTTGGGAGTGAAATTTCCCACCACACCCTGAGCCAACTGATCCAGAAGATCTCCAAGTAGATTTACCATAGAAGCGGGATCGGCTGGAGTCGGCTCAGCTGAGCAATCGATTGCCTCACTCGAACATTGGAACACGCCATCGATAGAATCGGAGGTTCCATCTGGATTCTGAACAGCGATGGCAAAGGATCCTTCCACGTGACAGGTAACGGTTAAATCGATTGTTTCAGAAGAAGAAGCGGTAACGGCTTCGATGGAGATGGCGCTCTCATCGGCAATTCCAAATTCCTCTCCATTCTCCTGGCCAAAAAGGACGGTGGCTCCTCCTTGGAAACCGCTTCCTTGAAGACTGAGAGAGGTGGACTCCCCCACAACGGCATAACAAGAGCCGACGCTTGAAATCTCGAGGGCCTCGGAAGGAGCCCCCTCCCCCGTTGATCGGGTCTCTTCATCTCCGCCACAACCTGTGAGGATGATCCCAACCACGGCTAGCAACCCTGTAAAGTTTTTGAAGCGATCCATATTTCCCTCCCTTTTTAAAGGTCCAACGACTCCTCGCACCGAAGAGACTTTGCAAAACCTGTGCCAAAGGGGGCTTCAACAGAGGCTCATCCAAGGGGAGCTTTGCAAGGGATTGAATTTGAATAGGATAACGCGATGACGCAATGCATTGCGTCATCAGGGCATGTCTTATTTTTGGGGTGTGGAATTGTCAACGAAGGTTGGCGAAAATAGGGACGATTCTATAACTTATTGATATTACTATGAAAATACTGTGAAGATCCTCTTACATCCCACTGTCAGCAATCCTTCACAACCATGGGGTCAGACCTAACTATCTAACTATTTGAAGAAATAAAAGCAACAAATGCACCTTTCATGTCGAAGGAACTATTAGGATGCCAAGAAAGCCTCGCATTCATTATTCCGGCGCCTTTTATCACCTCTTTTCAAGAGGAAACCAAAAGCAACCTATTTTCTTTGATCAAAGGGACCATAGCGAATTCATTTCTCGTCTTCAGCACTACCACAAAAAATACCCCTTCCAGCTTTATGCCTATGCCTTGATGCCTAATCACTTCCATTGTTTAATCGAGGCTCAGGAAACCCCACTCAGTAAAATTTTCCAAGCTTTCCTCTCTTCCTATACACAATACTTCAACAAAAAGTACGGAAGAGTGGGACACCTTTTTCAAGGGCGATACAAAGCGATTCTCTGCGATAAAGAATCATACCTCCTTGAGCTCGTCCGGTACGTTCACCTGAATCCTCTACGAGCTAATCTCACACAAAATTTAGCTGATTACCCATGGACCACCTATTCCGTTTATATAGGACAAAGACAAGAAAGTTGGATTGAAACTCACCTCGTACTTTCCCAATTTTCATCAAAAATAGAAATCGCTCGAGATCGCTTCGCACAATTTATCCTCGACGGGATTTCCCTCAATTATGAAGACCCTTTCGAAAAGATTGGCAGCCAACGAATTCAAGGAAGTAGCGAATTTAACTCGAAAGTGGAGAAGAAATTACAAGAAACTTTTTCTTGTTTCTGGGAAATTTCTTTGGATGAAATAGAGAATGAAGTCTGCAGAGTCCTGGGCACCTACCCAAAAGTACTACAGCATCCGGATCGCACAAGAAAAGAAGCACGAGCAAGAATATGGATTGCTTACTTCTGGAAGAGATTAAAGGGAGGAACATTTAAAGAGGTAGGAAAACGCTACCAAAGGGAACCCACGATCTTAACGATGCAAATGAAACGACTCCAAAAGCTCCTCGATCAGGACCCTAATCTTCAAAAAGAAATGGCTCATCTCGAAAGGAAGCTCATTCAAAACAAGAAAAGATTTTATCCCCCAAATAGTTAGATAGTTAGGTCTGACCCCCTACTGACCCTGACCGTATATTTTCATGAGGGTGTTGCCCTCATCGGGATTAACCCCCCAGAGGGATTCTCCTGTAATCGTAGTCCGTTTGATGGCTCCAGTCAGAGTCAGGGACATCTTCGTAGAAGTTTCATTACTTAGATTAACGCTACAGTCCGTGTCCCCCGAGTCATTGATCACGTGGACCGTGCCATCATCGTGGCTAATGACAGAATCGCTAACCCCTGTTAGAGCGCAATCTATCTCGCTTATATCGGTAAGATCTGCAGATCGAATCCTCTTTACCTTACCGAGACTGGTGACGGCAACAAACTCCTCTGACTCAGCAGAGCGAGGCAAAACCACATCAACAAGGGTATCGGTGGTGGTGTAATTCAAACTGGTACTCCCCTCAATATCTCTTTTAAAAATACGGTTCTCATGAACTAGCACAAAATTCCTACTGTCGGCTGGGAGCCATCGGATCTTTTTGAGGGCTCCACAATTGTTAGAAACACTCACTGCGGTTGCATCATCCCCCGAGAGACTGAGAGGATCTCCACTGTCATTCTCAAGGACCGCTGAGATGTCTAGCATCTTCACACTGCAGAGGAGTCCGAATAGGAGGCGGGTCCCATCAGGCGAGATAGCTATTGCCTGAAGTGCTGGCAATTCGGAATCCACAGTGGCCAACAATTCCCCATCGCCGTCCACGATATACATCGACCGCGTAGCCTCGGATTCCCCCGTGGGCGGAGAAAAAGCGATCACGTCGATTGAACTAGGACTGGTGAAAGTAAATGGGTTGATCGTATTCCCCCCTCCGACTCCCGTTCCTGCAGGAACTTTAAACGTGGAGATAACGATCCTAGCCTCATTAATCTTTTTAAACCCTGTCGTCCCCGCAACAAGGGAAATCCCATCCTCCAACTCGAAAATATCCAGTAAGGGCCCCACCGAAGAGACTGTTTGAGTCCCCTCTGATGCGATAGTAATTAAACTGGGGCGGTCGATCATTGATAATCGATCGTTCAAATTGATCGTGCTGCAGGCGGAAATGCCGGTTAAAACTTTTACCTGATAATCCTGATCCGATAGCAAACCACTTGTGGGGGGGACCTTAGCCACTAATTTGGAACCGTCCAGATTCTTCCCCACAATCGGTACATCCCAAGCCTCAGAGGTTATCGGGTTCACTAATTGAACCCCCGTCACATCGTTTGCTGAGACGGTTATCTCTTCTTCTACCCCATTTTCTACCCCATCGACGGTCACCGATCCCCCGGAAAAGTTAAGGGCTGTTACTTTGCCCGCATAAGCGGTTAACGAACTGGAGCTGACTAAGGGGGCACAGGGACTGACAGCTTCTTCCGATGAGCTGTTCCCCGCCACCATCGCATCGCCGGCCCCATCGGAGGCGGTCCCTCGAGTTCGCGTATCCCCTCCACAACCCAGTTCATAACACAGGCTCGCCCATAGGAAGAGGGCTGACAAAATCCCTATCGACACCTTAAATTTCATCTTCGCCTCCATACTTTTCACCTCGCCCCCTTGAGTTTGATGCAAGAATCGTACCAAGAAGATAAAATCGTAACTAATTGAAATTATTAGTATTTTTAAAGACACTCCCCTATAAAAAACGCAAATTGTGCGGAATGGGTACGCAAACTTTTCACTATTATTTTACTCCAGGTCGAGATAAAGATCCCGAATTTGAGAGACCGTGGCGTACTGAACCCGCCCTTGCTGCGCGTAGGAATCGACGTATTCAAGGAACTCGTTCAAGGCATCGAGCGAGGGGGTAAAAGGACCGCTCTCCCCCTGATCCCCTAGCATGAACTCGGTTAAGTGGCTCACAAAACCCCACACCGCAATTTTGGAAGGTTTCTCTCTCTCCATATAGTTGAGCGCTTCATCAAAGTACCTCTTTAAATTATCAAAATGTTCCGTCGTTAAAACGTCGGGATGGCCTTGGAGATTCATCCATGCAATCGATACGTGATCGGTCATCACAATATCCCCTTCCGGATTATGAACACAATTATCCCCATTCTCATAATCGGGCTTCCAGGGAAACATCAAATTCCCCGTCGCCTCCCACATGTCATTTCCAACCCCAATCTCATAATTGCAAAGTTCTCCAAACAAGAACGTAGAGTTATCCAAATCAACGAGATTCTCGGTTGCCGCGTGGATTCCCCATTGCGCATAGCTCTGGAGGGCCTCCGACAACGAGGCCTGCGGCGTGTCGGAATTCCGAACCTCTGCCATGAATCCACTGGCCGTTGAAACAGGGATTTGACAATACTCGGTGAGATTCTGCATCGCCTTCTCGATGTCGGCCGTTCGATGCGTATGGACCCCAATCTCATGCCCTCGCGAGGACATATCGAGAAAAACGTTGTCCTGAATCCCTTGATGCTCGCAGATTCCCTTGGAGGTTCCATAAACCACCTCAAAGGTGATCTTTGCGCCATAGGAATCAAAGACATCGGCGATCGCGCTGATCGTGCTGATGATGTTCTCAGCCACCAACGGTCGAATCTGCTCTAGATTGGAATCGGTGTAGGGGAGGTAATCCCCCTCGAGATGGGTGTGATTCGCGTAGAAAAAGTAGAGCGCAGGGGTCACTTCTTCTTCCTCAGAGGTGTTGGGATCTTCCTCCTCCGGACTCACAGGAGTCTCTTCCTCTTTAGAAGAGCACCCCGCCAAAAACAAAAAGATTAAGAAGAACTTAAGGCAGTTCATGTTTTTTAGAAGGGGGAGATTCCTGCGACTGGAGAAGTTGATCCGCCTCTTTCTGCAAAATCGGAAGCTCCGACCCATGCCCCTTCCACTGACCGGTGATGTAGAGGGTTTTAAGAGCGAGATACTTTCCCGCAAGGGCCGTAAATTGTTTGTCCAATTTTTCCACCTCTTGAGAAGTGATCTCCCAATTCCTCTCCGGTTCTACCTTCCGTTTTCTGGCCTGTTTCTCAGAAACCCTGTCATGAATAATTTTTTCAGATTTGATGAAGTCCCCTGCTTGAGAAAGCTTCCCTTCAACCTCTTTCAGAGATGCGGTAAAACTTTGGAACTCCTTATCTTCAAGGATCGCTTTTTGAGCCTGAATTTGAATCTCCGAAAATTTCTTTAAAAGTTCCTCCATCGGTTTGGAAGAGCTCTCCAATTCCGCTAGAACCGGATCCCAAGTGCGCAGGCCCACCGGTTGAAGTCGAAGCCGAAAAACGGCGACCTCTTCCTTAAATCGATTTTTTGAGATCTCCTCGCGAATCTGCAAGTATCCCGCGGGCTCTGCAATCAAGAGGATGGAGAGGTCCCCTGGAGCGATCGAGAATTGGGAAGGGACCGCCTCCCCTATCTCTTGGAGTCGCAAAAGATCGTACACCTTTTTCCCTTTGAAAAGTTCCGCGGGAAAGATCAGTTTTCCGGAATGTGTTTTTTGAACGTCGATGTTCGCCAGAAATAACCACAATCCCACTCCAGACATCTCCTGAACCCGCAATTCGATCGCCGGTCGGGGCCCTAAACTTCCTTCGATGCTACCACTCTCTACACGAACAGAAAGAGCTTGGGAGGGGGAGCTGAGCCTTGAAAATATCTCACGAAAAGGGAAATACCTCTCATCCAGCTCCTCGATCTCTCCCCAAAGATCGAGTTCTCCCTCATAAGGCGCCTCCACAAAGTCGATGAAACCGAAGTTCTCGCTCTGCTCAGAACGGATGGAATAACGGTGTGGGAAATAGGTGTAATGAATTAAACCATCGATTCCAGCCATCATCTGTACGTGAGTTTGCAAACGATAATCGGCCCGAGTGACTCGATCCTCGATCCCCCGAGTGAACCCTTGAAGACAGACCCAATAATACCCTCCAAAGATATTTTTCCGAATTTGTGTGATAGTATCTTTTAAGCTCCACACATAAGAATAATCTTTCTTAGACCCATACGGATAAGAACCAGAAAACATCATATTTTGAGAAGAGGCGTAGGTATACACCTGATGAGGAGACTGCACCGAGGTGAGAACGGGATGGACAGGATCGATCTCCTCAATCACCCTCTGGATGGCCACCAACAAAGGCAACTGATGGGGGTAAGGCTCGTCGACGAGCACATAACCCAAAAGCGCGGGGTGATCTTTAAAAAGGGGGAGATAATGCTGCATCGCCTCACGAATGATCTTCATGTTTTTTTCGTCGGGGAGTTGAGTCTCTCCGAATTTGTCAGTCAGATTTCTCGGAAAGAACGAGGATAATGAAATGGCCGCTCGAAGGCCCAACCTTTGCGAGATATCTAAAGCCGCACGATTAATGATTTCAGCTTCCTCGGGGGAGGTCTTTGCCGGGACCCCTGCCATAAAAACGGTATCAACGTGGTGAAGCCGAATATCGTAGAGTTGGCGCTCTAAGATCGCTTGAGGATCTTCGTTAAGATAATTTTTCATCCGGTAGAGTAGCGCCAGAGAAAAATCCTTAAAGTGGTTGGCGTAATGCTCCTTGGGATAGAGAGACTGGATCCTCTCGTTTCTCTCGGCCTCGTTAACAGGCAAGTAGTCGGAGACAAGATAGAGGCGGTCGACCCGCAACTCTGCCACCTCCGGATGTGTGAACGGCATGAGTTGCACGTTACTATCTCTTTCGAACGTAAAGGTTAAAAGTTTGACCGTTCTCCATCCGTTGGCGTCCTGTTTGTGGGCCAATAGCTCCTCTAGAGAAAGAGGGGCCTCTGCCACAAGTTTGCCCCCTCGCGTTTCAACGCCGACACGGAGCAGATGCTTCTTTTGCGCCTTCGGATTTTTTGCCTTCGCTTGTTGAACCTGGATAACCCCGTAGAGGGTGTGCGTCCGATGGAGTTGACAACGGGAATAATCGGGGTTCCATCCTAATAACTCCAGCTGAATCTTTCCCCCTTTGACAAGCACGACCGATTTCCCATTCGAGGCGGTTGGATCCTGCATCTGGAAGGCAAAGGAGGGTTTAGTGAAGAGATATTCTTCTCCGACAAGAACTATCGATTCGGGAAGAGAGGAGGTCGATTTAGAGCAAGCCTCTCCTAAGAGAAGAAAGGAAAGCGTTAATGAGAAGAGTGAAATCCAAGGTCGTCTCCAATGGTTCATTTTATGTCTCCTTAAGTTTGTGAAATTCGCATCAACTAGAGTTGGCACTCTTGTAAGCTTTTCGGAACATCGCTCTTGAAATTCTGAATTTTGAGACGTTTCATCTTTTTATAGAGACCGTATCGGCTTAGCCCTAAATCTTCAGCCGCTCTGGAAATGTTTCCACTTCTCATCATAAGGGCGTCGATCACAATATCTCTTTCCATGTTCTCCATTTTCTGCAGAAAGGAGCCATTGCGATTTTGGATCTCCGTGGCGCCCTCTTTAGCCCTCGTAATCTTCTCGGAAAACATCTCTCTGCCAAGAACGTTCTTGGAATCCGCCAAAATGCAGGCATGAAGAATTTCATTCTTTAATTGTCGGACATTTCCTGGAAAATCATAGTGGTATAAAAGATCCATGGCTTGGGGCTCCAAAGTGATCTTTCGCTGATTATTTTTTGAGACCTGAGCCAAGAAATGTTCGATGAGCAAAGGGATGTCCTCTCTCCTTTCTCGAAGCGGCGGGAGTGTAATGAGATAGACCCTTAATCGATAAAAAAGATCCTCCCGGAACATCCCCGTTTCAACCTCTTTCGCCAAATCTTTTTTGGATGCGCTGATGATTCTGGCATCCACTCGAACGATCTCGTTCCCGCCGACTCGGGTGAACTCCTTTTCCTGCAAGAAGCGAAGCAATTTCCCTTGGACGTAAGGAGAAATATTCTCCACCTCATCTAGAAAGAGAGTCCCTCCACGAACCGATTCCAGTTTCCCGATGCGGCGCTCGCACGCCCCTGTGAAGGCCCCTTTTTCATGTCCAAAAAGTTCGCTCTCCACAAGGTTCTCAGAGAGTGAAGCGCAATCAATGACCGTAAAAGGCTTGTCTCGCCGATTCCCGCGACCATGGACCAATCGAGCCACCAACTCTTTGCCAGTGCCCGTTTCTCCTTGAATCGAAACGGGAATGGAGCTGTTAGCAACACGATCAATGGCGTCTAGAATCTCCAAGACCGCTTTGCTGCCCCCCACCATCGTGTCAAACCCATCGGGCGCTTCCAAGGGGGAATACGGACTCCCTTTTTCTGAATAAAGGTTTTGATACACACTCTGACGATCTCGATCTTTAAGATATTCTCCTCGACGCTCCTCCGGAATCTTGCTTAAAATCTTTTCGATGAAATTCGCCGAATGGCGCCAAGAGGCTTGAACCTTGCCAACGTCCCCTGCCTCCTCGTAGATCCTTCCGATTTCATAAAATATCTCCCACAAAAGCTCCCATCTTTGAGATGCCTCAAAATAATCCTTTGCCTTCTCCAGCATCCCCAGGACACACTTTCCATTCCCGCCGATCCGCTCCAGTTTCGCCTTAACGACAACAGCATGCATCGCCAGCTCTTTGGAACCGATCTCTTTGGACAACCGAAAAGCCTCGCTCAAGTGCTGCTCCGCCAACCGTCGACTGCGACTCTCGCAATAAGCGTTGGCCAGATGAATCTCGGCAAGACAAACCTCTCGTTGGCTGTCGGCCTCCTGGAAACTATGCAGGGCTTTGGAGCTGTTTTCTATAGACTCCGCTCCCTCTCCCGTCTTTAGTTTAAGTATTCCCAATAAAAGATGATTGTAGCCAATGAGGTACGGAATCTTGAGATCCCGACACAATCGCAGAGAGTAAAGAATAAGCTCTTCCGACTCTCTATAGCTTCCCATCGACAAAAAAAGGTTCCCAAGATTGTTGGACACCTTTGCAATGAGGGGAAGATTCTGGATCTTTCGAGCGCTAAGGAGACAAGCTTGATAGTGCTTCAACGCGGTCGCATAATCGTTCATCTCATGATAGAGAGTCCCCAAGTTCATGATCGTGGAGATCAGGTTCACCTCATCTTTATTCCGTTTGAACAACTTTAAACATTGGTTATAAGTCTTCAAGGCCTCAGAATATCGGGCTCGACTCTGATCGAGCATCGCCTGATTGAAAAGGGTTAAGGCCTCTCCATTCCGATCCCCATAATCCCCAAAAATCTTTAGCGCAATCGAAAAATACTTCTCGGCCGAAGCATAATCGTTCAGTCGACTGCACGCGGCCCCCAAAGTTCGGCAGAGCGCCGCAATCTCCCTTTGGTTGGAGTAGTGATCTACATGATCCATCCCCGCTTTGCAGGTGTCCACCGTTTTTCGATATTCCCCTTTCAAGAGATAAACATTCCCCATCCTCTCCATGAAATCCATTCGATCGGTGGAATGGGCCTCCTTCAGGAGATGAAGACCTTTACGGAAATACTTGGAGGCTCTCGAGTAATCCCCCTGGTGGAGGTACGAACTTCCAATGGTGTGGTAATGGAGCAGAGTCTCTTTTTTAGTTTCTAGCGTGTTCATAACTCCTCAGGGGACTTATAGAGAAACACTTTATTGCTTCCAGGCGCCCCAATGAGAAAGTCCTCAAACCCATCCCCATCGACATCCCCATCGGCGGCAATAGCGCCACCAAAACCGCTTCCGATCTGCTCTTTCTCAGTCTGTAAAATAAGATCTGGATTCGAAACTAAGAACTGGCAATCCACAGAAGAACAAAAGCGCCCTGTATTGATCAAGAAGACATGAACCTTTTCTTCACCTCCAACAAAGAGATCCTGGAAGCCGTCCCCGTTGATATCGCCAAAAGCGAGCGAATCGCCAAAGAGGGAATCTTCAGAGACATCCTTAAGGATGGCGTCGGCATCCAAAGCGGTTGTCTGACTCTCCAGAAGGGAGTCGCTTCCAAAAAAGAGATTTACCACGCCATCGCCAGGGGCGCCGATAAGGATATCGTTCAACCCATCCTGGTTTATATCCCCCGCCCGAACAATCGTCGATCCGAATCGGTCTCCAACCCTAGGTGAAGCAATGACCCCATTGGCCTCGTTAGAGGAAAGCACATTCCCTTCAACCCATAGATCATTCCCTCCCAAAAAGAGATAACTCACCCCCAATGCGGGGGCCCCGACCATGAAATCGTCCTGTCCATCTCCGTTCACATCTCCGAGCCCCGAGACCGCTTCCCCAAAAAGATCCCCCTCTGCAGATCCCTGAATCGTGATGTGGGGAATGTCATCGATATGACTGATCACTTTTTGAGACTGGAGATCCTTCCCAAAAAGGATGTAAACCTCCCCCCGGTCTCGATCCCAATTGGGACGACCTACGATCAGGTCTTCGAGATCATCTCCATCGATCTTTCCCGCAACCGCAATGGACCAACCTAACGAATTGCCATGGAAGACCGACATCTCCGAAAAAATATCAAGTTCAGAAATGGGAGAGACTTTCGGAGATCCCCCCATGAAATTCTTCTCTACAGCCGTAAAAAGGTTTAGATCTTCAAGAATCACATCGGCATCGCCGGAAAGAAGCTCTGTTTTTAAACCCACTGTTTCACCATAAAAGATATGAAGGCTTCCTGTCCCCTTCGAGGGACCCAGCGCGCTAACGACCAACGCCTCTCCGTGAATCTCTGTTTTTGCCAGAGAGACCCCAAATCTCTCATCCTCTCTCTCGCCACGAATGCGAATAATATCGTTGGGATTTCCATCCCGATAGATCACGACGATCCCAACGTCTTCAACGTCTCCATCATCATATTTGGGATCACCGATCACAATATCGTCTATACCGCTCCCATCAAAATCCAAGAATGTCATGGCGCTTCCAAAAGCCTCATAGCCTGGATCTACCTCCAAAGGAGCCGACAGTTCCGAAACCTCGAGCACCCTGAATGGGATTTTGTGACTTGTCAGGGTTTCTCCTGTTGTAGAAACCTCAATCCACACCGGGCCGGATGTGGCCCCTTCAGGGACTGTGGCGCTGATGATCGAATTCGTAACGCCATCTTGATCTATAAATTGAACCTCTGAAACATCGGTCGCTGAAACACCATTGAAGAAAACCCGATCCCCGCCTAAATGGAACCGGTTCCCTTCGAAGACTACCTTTTCGCCAATCTCAGCCCCTACGGGACTGATGCTTAACAAACCTATTTCAGGAACGGTAAGTTTTTCAATACATCCTGAGAAGTTCACAATCGAAATACACAAAACTGTCCCCGGTTGTAACTCCGAAGAGGTCGATTTCAGGGTCACTTCAAAGGTTCCTTCTTCTGCCGAGGCTGTTTCCAATAATGTGCCCACACTATCGATTGAGATCGAAAATTCCCCATTGTAAACTTTCCCGTCGACCTTAAAGGCTTCCTGAGATCGAAGAATCACTCGACCATCTTCTTCATAAGGGGCGCTGATCCCAATCGCCGAACTTGTGGTATTAGGAGTTGGATCGGTAGGCATCGGTGGGGCAAGAAGGGTCGTCTCTCCCCCCTCCTCCGAAACGTAGGAACTGCTACTCCCTGAGAGGTCCCCCTTTCCACATCCCAAAGCAACGGTCAACAAAATCATTAAAAGAGGTAATATCGGATAAACCATTTTGTGGGATAACCTAATCATAAATCCTGCAAATTTACAACTTCTGCAAGAAACATGCCATTCTTATTTTATACGGATTATTTCTTATAACTATCTAATTTTAAAATGGAATGAATAATTACAACTTTTTGGGACATTGTGTCAAGGTGTAATATTTTTTTAACGCTAAAAATGAAAAAAATGGTTAACTTGTTGTTTCTGAAGGAGATCGAACCGTTAAGTGGACTTCACATCGGCTTGTTAACAATCCATCACATAGATAATCCTATGAAAACAAAGAGTTATAGGCCCATTGTCTGCATAAAAGCGGAGGAACCGACCAAAGCCGATCCCCCATCGCACACCAAGGTCGCACCGGTGATGTAGCGGGCGGCATCGGAACAAAGGAAGATCGCAAGATCGGCGATTTCATCTTTTTTAGCATAGCGACCTAAGGGGATCGTTTTCATCAACTTTTCTCGACTTTCGGCCGTTGGGGTCAATCGATCCATCCCTTCGGTTTCATCCACCGGTCCTGGAGCGATGGTGTTCACACGAACACCGAGGGGACCCCATTCAATGGCAAGGGTTTTACACAAGAGCTCGATCCCCGCCTTCGCCGCGCACACATGGGATTGCATCGGATAAGGGATGAAAGCATGCGTAGCGCTAATGGCAATGAGGGAAGCTCCCGGTTTGCGCAGATGTTCGAAACCGGCACGGCAGGTATGGAACACCCCCAAAAGATCGATGTCGATGACCGACTTGAACCCATTGGCCGACATCCCCACCGCAGGGGCTGGGAAATTTCCAGCGGCTCCACAAATAAGGATATCCACCTCTCCATAGGCCTCTTTTGTTTTTCGAAAAGCGTCCTCCAAGGCCTCATAATTTCGAACATCGGCAGAAACGCCGAGCGCCTTTGCGCCCAAAGATTCGATTCTCTTCACGGCCGCATCCAATTTCTCCTGTTGGCGCCCTACCAGAGTGAGACGGGCCCCTTGCTCGGCGAAACGCTCCGCAATCCGCAGATTAATGCCGCTTCCTCCTCCGGTAATAAAGGCCACCTTTCCTTTTAACAAACCCTCACAAAAAACTTTCGCCATAATTGTTCCTTTCTTACTCCCCTTTAAATTGAGGTTGACGTTTTTCAGCAAAGGCTGCAAATGCCTCCGCCAAATCCAACGACTGCAAAAACGCGGCGTTCCATGTTGCAACGTAGCGCAACCCCTCCTCGACCGTTTTCCCATCACACGCATTCATCACCTGCTTGATCCCTTGCACAGCGATAGGAGGGTTCTTCGCAATCTCACAAACACATTGACGCGCTCCCTCCAATAATTCTTCAGAGGTCTTGTAAACCCGGTTGACTAAACCGATCCGCAGGGCTTCCTCCGCATCGATCTCCTTGCCGGTGAAGGCAAGCTCTCGCGCCCTCCCCTCTCCAATAATTCGGGGCAAACGTTGCAAACTTCCTAAATCAGCTACAATGGCCAACTGGACTTCTCGTAAACTAAACCTGGCATCGGAGGAACAGAAACGGGCGTCACAAGCCGAGATAAGGTCCAGCCCTCCTCCAATACACCAACCCTGGATCGCGGCAATCACCGGCTTTCGACACTGAGCCACTTTTTGGCAAGCCTGTTGCATCTGACCGATCTTATCTAAAAGTCGGGTTCGGCTCCCCGCTAGATTCTCCCCCAGGAGCAGAGGCCCTAGATCCTCCATCATAGCGAGAAGGTCCAATCCATAGCTAAAGTTATTTCCCTCTCCCCGAAGAAGAACGGCGCGAACACGCTCATCCCGATCCAGTGACGAAAATAATTCCGGCATCTCTTTCCAAAAATCGGGCCCCATGGCATTCCCTTTCCCAGGCCCGGTTAAAACAACCTCCGCAATGGGATCCTCTTTAAGGATTCGAAGCGACTTGTAATTCATCGATTTCAATCCTTTCTGGATTTCTCAAATAGAGGCGCCTCTGCCGAATGGGTTGTAGAGTTCGAATGAGCAAGGACTCTTGATCCATCGGAGAGAGCTCTCCATTCCCCTTCTTCACATAAAAAGTTTCATGAGCGAACCGATGTGGAGCGCTATCGGAGACGTCTTCCTTTAAATCCACTCCAGGAAAGCGTTGCAAAATCTTTTCTCGAAACTCCTCGAACTTCTTAATCTCCTCAGAAACCCCACTTTCCGAAGTTTCAAAGAGACACTGATAATGGGAACGACTCAAAATTCGGCTTCCTAAACCCTCACGATCCTCCTTCATCTTGGCGTAAATCGAAAGATCATCGAGCTCCAAAAACTTGTGGATCTCTTTGGGATACTTCCCCCGAGGCAAGATCTGCCGAACAAAATCGGTGAGAAGAATATTATAGGCGCGACAAACCTTGTGGAAGTAAACCTGAGTGAACATAAAATAGCGGCCGAGCAATAATCCTTCCGCAGCGTGAATTCCCCCTTCTTCTATCACCAGGATCGGCTCCCCGCCTTTGGGATCTTCCGCAAGAGTCATCGTATGGATGAGTCGATCGAGATCGAACAGGCCGTACGAAACACCAGTGTACAGAGAATCGCGTAAAAGATAATCCATTCGATCCACATCCAAATCTCCAGCGAAGATCTTTTGGAGAAAAGCCAACCGAGAGCCCTCGAAACTTCCAAACAAAGGAATGAGATCGGCCGTTGAGATCCCCAACGGCTTTCCATGGGTATCGATGATCTCTCGAAGCACCGTTTCTTCGACGATTCTCTTCCCGTAGGTGGTGTGATCCAATCCTTGCGGAAAGAGGTCTTTTTCCGTGGCGTGCGAAAAAGGAGGATGCCCAATGTCGTGGAGAGCCGCGGCTAATCGAAGAAGTTGGCGATACCGCTGTGTGTCCTCCTCATTCCAACCTAAAAGGGAGCGGATCTGCTCGCGGCTTTGAAGGGCTAAAACGTCAAAGACTCTCGAAGCCAGCGCCATCACACCCAAGGCATGACCAAAACGGGTGTGTTCGGCCCCATGATAAACCATGTGGGTGAGCGCTAACTGCTTGATGTGGCGCAATCGCTGAAACGGGGCGCTATTGATCACCTCCCGCTCAAACCGATTCACACGAATAAATCCATGAATGGGATCTCTTAATAATGTGTATTCTGGTGTCACGAATACATCTCTACCCCGTTGCGGCCATGATTCTTCACTCGATACATCGCCTCATCGGCTTTTTTAATTAACTCTTCCACCTCTCCGCCATCATCAGGGAAAGCAACCACTCCAAAACTGGCGGAGACCACAAGTTTCTGCTCTAGGAAAGATTCTGCCGGCATGCGCACACACAAACGCTTGGCAACAATGGCTCCCCCTTCTTTGGACGTGTTGGGTAGAAAAAGAATAAATTCATCCCCTCCCCATCGGACATAGATATCGCTTTCACGGAGCTGTTTTTTCACCCACTGCCCCACTGAACGAAGGAGTTGACTCCCCACGAGATGACCAAACTCATCATTAACCCGTTTAAAATAATCAAGATCCATAAAAATCAGAGTAAAGGTCGATCGATAACGTCGAGCTCTGGAAATCTCATGAGAGAGAATCTCTTGAAGATAGCGACCGTTGTGAAGTCCCGTGACATGATCGATGACTGCTAATTCGCGCAATCGCGCCATAGCATCGGCGTTCCGCAGGGCCACTGCGCTAAAATCGGCAATCGTTTTCAAAAGCGCCGCTCCGTTCTCCGTCCCCCATCCGCCCCATCCTTTAGGAACAACAATCTGAATGGCGCCTAAAACCTCCTGCCCATATTGAAGAGGGATACAAATCCATTCCCCCTCGATATCAAACCATGGGATATCGCATTGAGAAGAGTAGGAAGATTCTGTTCGAGGATCTTGCAACGCGATCGTTTTCTTCTCCCGAACCGAGAGCCCCACCATCCCCTCTCCTACCGGAAAACTGCGCCCGAGGCGAAGCCCCGTAACGACTCCATGAATGGCGTCAATGGAAAGTTGCTGAACGGAAGGATGATAACGATAAAGAACCACTGCCTTCGGCTTCAGCCATTTTTCGGTGTAATGGGCAATAGCGGACAAAATCTCCTCGGGATCGAGAGAAGAGGTGATCCCGCTCCCAATCTCCCTCAAAAGTTCTGAAGATAGAGTCGCAGAGGGTTCTAGCATAAGGTCTCCTAGTGTAGTGTCTCAGTAATCACTTTACAATCCGTTCGTGGTGAGCATGTCGAACCATGAACGGAACCCC
>JACQOV010000052.1 GCA_016202395.1 Deltaproteobacteria bacterium | reverse complement strand
GGCTCAAACAGCAGAAATCGGCCCTTCGGGCACGCTCCCTTCGCCAAGAGGGGTACCCCAAAAATCTTGCGGCGTTCGCTCAAAAAAACATTCCAGTGAATCCATAGAGCTAGAATTTGGAGGAGGTGGGAAAAGTTCAGAGCGGCGACTAGCGAGAGGGAGCGGGTACCCACCGAGGGCGAGCCGGGCGAGGAAAGCCGGTTATACCGGAAGGCTTTTTCCCGCCGGCTCGCTCCGGAAGGGTGCGACCGGAGCTTCGGAGCCGCGCGAACTTTTCCCACCTCTCTAATTGACAAATGGGGGCTGCGGAACTACGCTCTACCCTCACGGTGATTCGAGCGCTCTACTGGACGATTGCGACGGCAGGGGGATTGGGGCTCTCTCCTGTGGCCCCAGGAACCATGGGAACCCTCGGAGGAGTTTTCCTCTACCTTTTACTTTCAAGATCTTCTTTTCCTCTTTATTTTTTCACCTTATTCGTTGTCATCCTAGCGGGAATCTGGTCTGCGGAACGGGTAGGGCGAGAAACGGGAAAAAAAGATAGCCAAAAAATCGTGATCGATGAAGTGGCAGGGCTCCTTGTCACCCTTTTGGCCGCGTCAGGATCCCTCTTCTCCGTTATTTTAGGTTTTCTCTTTTTCCGCCTCTTTGACATCTGGAAACCTTTTCCTATTCGTTGGAGTGAGGGGTATTTTCCGGGTGGCTTGGGGGTAATGATCGACGATCTTATGGCAGGAGGGTATGCTTGTCTTGGTTTGTGGATCTTTGAGAGGTGGGTTTTATGATCCGGGCTATTCTGATTTCTATTGGGGAGGAGCTTTTAACGGGAACGGTTGTTAACACCAACGCCGCCACTCTTTCTGAGGAGCTTCTCGCTTTGGGCATCCCTGTTCGAGCCCATCTTACCGTAGGGGATGTGAGGGAAGAGATTCAAGAAACAGTGAGGCAAGCGCTCCAAGAGTTTGATCTTGTTCTGATTACGGGGGGATTGGGGCCTACCGAGGACGACCGGACCACGGAGTCTGTGGCTGCGGCGTTAGGGATCCCCTTAGAACTTCATCCAGAATCACTGGAGCGGATCCGCGCTATTTTTGAGTATTTAGGGCGGACGATGATGCCCAACAATGAAAGACAGGCTTATCTCCCTCGAGGGGCCGAGATTCTTGCGAATAATCGAGGAACGGCTCCAGGGTTTATGGTAGCGGTGGGAAGAAGAACGGTCTGTTGTCTCCCAGGGGTGCCCAGCGAACTTCAACCGATGTTTCAACAGGAGCTCAAGCCTAGACTTTTGCAGCGCTATCCTGCGAAAGAGTTGTTGGAGCTTGTCACTTACAGGACCTTTGGCCTTCCGGAGTCAGAGGTCGACACTCTGTTGCGTGGGATCGGTCAAGAGTTTTCATTTGCCTATTGGGGCTTGCGCGCCCGATATCCCGAAACCCATGTTCGGTTTTTGATCCGAGCTTCCGATTCCAGAGAACTTGAGGAAAGAAAGGCCCGAGTCCGGGAAAGGGTCCGACATCTGCTTGGGGAATTTATTTTTGGAGAGGGTAAAGAGGAGTTAGAAAAGGTTGTGGGAGACTCTCTCCGAAACCGTGGGTTGAAATTGGCTGTTGCGGAATCTTGCACGGGAGGGTTGGTTGCGGACCGGATAACGAACATTTTGGGGAGTTCCGATTATTTTGATCGGGGGGTGGTGGTTTACAGTCATTCTGCGAAAACCGATCTTTTAGGGGTCCCTGTGGGCTTGATTCAACAGTACGGCTCAGTGAGTGGCCCTGTGGCAGAGGCCATGGCTCGTGGGATTTTGGCTCGAAGTCAGGCTGATCTCGGACTTGCCATCACTGGGATTGCAGGCCCTTCCGGTGGGAGCGAGGAAAAACCGGTGGGGACGGTTCATGTTGCTTTAGCCGACAAAACAAAAGTCGAGGAGAAGAAGTATCTTTTTCGGGGAACTCGGGATCAGATTAAACGGATGAGCTCGGAGGTGGCCCTCGATCGAGTCCGTCGGTATCTTTTAAAATAGGTGCCCAATAATATGCGAACATTCATTGCCATTCCTCTGTCTCAAGAGATAAGGGAGATTTTGGAGAGGCTCCAAAGTCATCTCCGGACCTCTCAAGCTGATGTCCGCTGGGCCCATCTGGAGCAGAGTCATGTGACCCTGGCCTTTTGGGAAGGGATCGATCCGTCCCAGGTCTCTCAGGCCATTGAAAAAGTAACAGAGGTTGTCTCAGAGATTTCCCCATTCCATATTTTCGTCCGTGGATTAGGCGCTTTCCCTTCTTGGACTCGACCCCGTGTGGTTTGGACGGGGCTGCAAGGGGGGGAGGCCTTGGTTCAACTCTATGAAGGGGTCTTGGATTCATTAGAGAAGATCGGATTCCCTCGAGAAGAGCATCTTCTTAAGCCTCATTGCACCCTGGGGAGAGTCAAATCCCCCAAGAATCAATTGAAATTGGTCAATTTGGCTCGCGCCTTGGAGAAGGAGGAGTATGGCTCCTTCACCGTGGATCATCTCATCTTCTACGAGAGCCAACTGCGCATCCATGGTCCCCTTCATAAAGAGATTCACAGATTTTTTTTAAAGACCACGCAACATTAGCCTCTGGAATGCCGAAGGAAAGTATGGTAGGTTAAAATCAACATTTTTAAGGGAGGTTTTCAATGACCAGTCCAACCGTTGAGGTAAACCGCAAAAAAGCGATCGATTTAGCCGTTATCGCCATCGAAAAGCAGTTTGGCAAAGGGGCCATTATGCGCCTAGGGGCGGAGGAAGCAGCCCAGCAGGGGATCCAGGTAGTGAGCACGGGGTCGATCTCCTTAGACCTTGCGCTGGGGGTGGGGGGGCTCCCGCGAGGGCGCGTGATTGAGATCTACGGGCCGGAGTCTTCAGGGAAAACCACGCTGGCCCTCCACGCCATTGCTGAGGTCCAAAAAGGGGGAGGGGTGTCTGCCTTTATCGATGCGGAGCATGCCCTCGATGTCCAATACGCTAAGAAATTGGGGGTGCGGATTGAGGATCTTTTGATCTCTCAGCCCGATACCGGAGAGCAGGCCTTAGAGATCGCCGATACTCTGGTTCGTAGTGGCGCGATCGATATTGTGGTCATCGATTCCGTGGCGGCCTTGGTTCCTCGATCCGAGATCGAAGGGGAGATGGGAGATGCTCAGATGGGATCTCAAGCTCGGCTCATGTCCCAGGCCTTAAGGAAACTCACTGCCACTATTAGCAAGTCAAGAACGATGGTCATTTTTATTAATCAGCTCCGGATGAAACTGGGGGTGATGTTTGGGAACCCTGAGACAACGACCGGTGGGAATGCCCTCAAGTTCTATGCCTCCATTCGGCTTGATATTCGGCGCCTGGCCTCGATCAAGAACGGTGAGGAGGTCATTGGCAACCGTGCCCGCGTCCGTGTGGTAAAAAACAAGGTGGCTCCTCCTTTTAAAGAGGCGGAATTTGACATCCTCTATGGGGTGGGAATTTCGAGAGAGGGGGACATCCTGGATGTGGCTGCCGATCGTGGAATCGTGGAGAAATCGGGAGCATGGTACTCTTACGGTGGCAATCGGATCAGTCAGGGGCGCGAGGCCGCCGTTGCCTATCTTAAGGAGAACGTCAAAGTGGCTCAGGCCATCGAGGCGAAGATCCGAGAGGCCTCTGGGATTTTTCCTGCAGTTTCTGCTAAAGCCTCTGAAAGGCCTCAAGAAAAG
Source organism: Deltaproteobacteria bacterium (assembly GCA_016202395.1). Lineage (GTDB taxonomy): Bacteria > JACQOV01 > JACQOV01 > JACQOV01 > JACQOV01 > JACQOV01. The sequence continues at coordinate 11,089 of JACQOV010000052.1, read as the reverse complement.
ACCAAAGTGGGAACGGCTTAGTCTCATGAGAGGCGCGGAGCTAAGGCAAAGATTCCTCGATTATTTTCAGGAGAAGGGGCATGCCCTTGTTCCAAGCGCTTCGTTGATCCCGCATCAAGACCCCACGCTTCTATTTACTAATGCCGGAATGGTTCCGTTTAAAAGGGTTTTCTTAGGAGAGGAGCGACGCGATTATTCTAGGGCGGCTTCCTATCAACGATGTGTTCGGGCCGGTGGCAAACACAACGATCTTGAGAATGTGGGTCACACAGCGCGCCATCACACCTTCTTTGAGATGTTGGGGAATTTCTCCTTTGGGGATTATTTCAAACGAGAGGCGATTGGCTACGCGTGGGAATTTTTGACTCAACGGGTTGGATTAGAAAAAGAGCGGCTCTATGCCACTGTTTACAAAGAGGATGACGAGGCGTTCAAGATCTGGAACCAAGAGATCGGTCTCGAGAAATCTCGAATCCGACGATTGGGTGAAGAGGACAATTTTTGGGCCATGGGGGAGACGGGGCCCTGTGGGCCTTGTTCAGAGTTGATCTATGATCAAGGGGCCTCATTGAGCTGTGGTAAAACGACGTGTGATGTAGGGTGCGACTGCGATCGTTATCTTGAGATCTGGAACCTTGTCTTCATGCAGTTGGAGCGAGATGCCTCAGGGAAGTTAAAGTCGCTCCCGAAGCCGAGCATCGATACCGGGATGGGCCTAGAGCGATTGACAGCGATTGTTCAAGGGGTCCCCACCAATTACGATACCGATCTTTTTTATCCTCTCTTACAGCGACTGGAAAGAGAGACGGGGCGGTCTTATCCAGAAAATCCGGCCTCATTTCGAGTGATTGCCGATCATGCTCGGGCGGTGGCCTTTTTGATTGGGGATGGAGTTCTTCCTTCCAATGAAGGTCGAGGCTATGTCTTGCGTCGGATCATGCGAAGAGCGGCCCGTCATGGAAAACTCTTAGGACTGGAAGAGCCTTTTCTTTACCTCCTCTCTTCTGTTGTCGTTTCGGAGATGCAGGCGGTTTATCCGGAGTTGAAAGGGGCTGAGGAACACATCTCCAAAGTGATTCGTGTGGAGGAGGAGCGATTCTTAGAGACGCTCGATCGAGGGCTTCAGATCCTTTCTGAGGAGATTAAGCAACTCCAGAAGAAACGTTCCAGAATTTTTCCAGGCGGGATCGCTTTCCGTTTGTACGACACCTATGGCTTCCCTGTGGATCTCACGGAGACCCTCCTTGCCGATCAGGGTTTCCAACTCGATTCGAAAGGGTTTGAGAAAGAGATGGTGCGGCAGCAAGGAAGGGGGCGCGAGGCATGGAAGGGCTCTGGAGAAAAGGGGGTGGGAGGGGCTTTTGCGCAACTGATCTCTTTAGGGTTGGAATCGGAGTTTGTGGGATACGATCGACTTGAAGAAGAAACGAAGGTCATCGCTTTGCATTCCAACGGCTCGATGGTTGAAGAGATATCGGAAGGGGGAGAGGGACTCCTTGTTGCCGAAAAAACCCCATTCTATGGGGAGGGGGGAGGACAGGTCGGTGATCAGGGAACGGTGACCGGTCGATCCGCTTCCTGTTTTGTAGAGGATGCGCAACGCCCCATTCCAAAGCTTATTGTCCATCGGATTCAAGTTCAAAATGGGACGCTTCGAAGAGGAGATCAAATTCGATTATCTGTGGATGGCGTTCGAAGACAACGGATTCGATTAAACCACACCGCTACCCATCTTATGCACGCCGCTCTTCGCCAGGTATTGGGGACGCATGTGAAGCAAGCGGGATCTCTGGTTGCTCCGGATCGGCTCCGGTTCGATTTTTCCCATTTTACCTCCATGACGAGTGAGGAGATTCAGAAAGTTGAGGATCTTGTTAATCAGAAGATTAGCGAGAATATCCCTCTCCATCCGCATTCTCGTTCGTACAAGGAGGCCTTGAACGAAGGGGCGCTTGCCTTTTTTGGAGACAAATACGAAGAGACGGTGCGAGTGATCGAGGTTCCAGGGTTTAGCAAAGAGCTCTGTGGAGGGACTCATGTCGATCGGACAGGGGATATTAGTTTTTTCAAGATGACCTCTGAAAGTGGAATCGCGGCGGGTGTTCGGAGAATTGAGGCGGTTACAGGTGATGGGGCGGTGGAGTTCGTTCGGGAAATGGAAAAAGAGATTCAAGAGGCGGCTCGACTTTTGAAGGCGGCTCCCAACGAGTTGGGATCGCGAATTCAGAAGTTGCTTCAGACTCAAAAAGAGAAAGAACAGCAGATCGAAAAACTCAAGCGTCAAGAAGCTCAAGGAGGAGCTCCGGATATTTTAGCGAGCGCTCAAAAGATAAACGGCATCTCCGTTCTCTCTGCAGAGGTTTCTGAAGAGGATCCCAAACATTTGCGGGAGATGGCTGAGAATCTTCGAAAACGACTCTCTTCGGGAATCGTTGTCTTAGGGGCGCGGCGCGGAGAGAAAGTTTCACTTGTAGCGGCTGTCAGCTCCGATCTTCAAAAGAGTTACAGCGCTAAAGAGCTTCTCAATCGGGTGGCCGCTTTGGTGGGAGGGAGTGGCGGAGGACGCGATGATTTTGCCCAAGCCGGCGGGAGTCGGCCCCAAGGGCTTACAGAGGCCTTGCAATCGGTCTATCGTTTTGTCCAAGAAAAATCTTTATGACCTCTGAGCAAAAGCTGGCTGTCATTACAGGAGGGTCCAGTGGTTTAGGATTGGCCTTGAGCAAAAGGCTCGCGGCTCAAGGTTATCTACCCCTGATGATCGCTCGAAATGGGGAACGACTCCAACAAGCCCATCAATCCTTAAAGGCGCTGGGTTATGAGTCTATAACATTCTCTGGTGATGTGACCCATCCGAGAGACTTAGAGGAGATCTCTGAGCAGATCCAGGCTCGATGGAAAAAGATCGATTGCCTCGTTTTAAATGCCGGTGTGGTTCATGTGGGTTTAGTTTCAGGCGATCATTCTCCCCATTCATTAGATGAGATGAAGCAGGATATTGAGACTAATCTTTGGGGCGCCATTCTTACCGCCCAGTATTTTGTCCCTCTTCTCCCACCCGGATCAAAAATTTTAATTATCTCTTCTGCTTTGGGCCTCTTAGGATTAGCAGGTTATTCTGCTTATTGTGCCGCTAAAGCAGGATTGATTCATTTTGCAGAATCTTTGCGAAGAGAATTACTACACAGGAAGATCCAAGTTTATGTCGCTTGTCCCGCCGATATCGATACCCCTCAGTTTCGAAGCGAGCAATCTCAGATGCCAGAATGGATGAAACAAAATCAAGGGATTCGTTCCAAAGTCCTCTCACCGGACACGGCGGCGAGTCGGATCCTAAAAAAGTGCCAGGGAGACCATTTCTTGATCACGATTAATTTTGATGTTTCTTTGCTGGCATTTCTTTCTAGAATTTTACCCCGATCCGTCAAAGATTTTCTTATCGATCATCTTTTTCCTCGTCCAAAAAGTGACCGCGTTGGTTGAGTTGTCATTCACGTGTCAACGGGAATCCAGACTTTTTAAAATGTTATTTTTCGAGCGATCGTTGGGCGCGGGAAGCATGCTTATCATCGGGAAAATGTGTAACGAGTTCTTCGTAAAACTTCGAAGCTTGCTCTTCTTCCCCGATCTTTTCGAGTGAAAGGGCCGCGTAGTAAAGGACCTTGGGGCGTAAAGGCGAGTCTTCCTTTAAACTCTCCAACACATTTTCAAAACGATGCCAGGCGGATTGATATTCTTTATTCCGGAAATAAAATCGGCCAATATAGATCTGGCGTTCCATCAATCTTCCTTCCGCATCCTTCAGTTTCTTCTCCATTTCAGGGGCTTTATCCGAACTAGAATATTCTTGGAGGAATTGTTTTAGATACTTCGTTGCTTGAACGGTATTGTTTTGATCGCGATCGATGGCTCCTATCTGTTCGCAGTAAGAAATTCCAATCCGATAAAGCAGTTGTTCTCTTTCCGGCGATCGCGGATGAAGCCGAAGAAAATCTTGATAAGAGCCAATGGCCTCCGGATAGCTTTTTTGTTCAAAGTGGATGTCGCCGATTCGAAGCTGAGCCTGGATGGCTTCGTCGCTAAAGGGATATTCTTCGATCAATCGATCAAAAGTTTCGATGGCTAATGGATAATTCCGAGTTCGGAACAGTCCGCGGGGTTCCATGTATTTTAAGGCTTTTTGATAGAGTTCTTCCGCGGAGGGTTCTTTTTTAACATTGTTTCCTCCGCAGCCCGGCCCTAAAAGTAGGCTTAAAGATAAGAGAAAGAACGAAGCTCTTTTAGAAAAAGTTCTATGTTGAGAAGAAAGTTTCATCCAAGAGTTGCTGGAAGAAGTTCTTTAGAGAGCGACGGCGAGGTTCGAAGTTTTTTAAGCGCTTGTTCTTCAATTTGACGAACCCGTTCACGCGTGATTTTCAATTCATCTCCGATCTCTTGGAGCGTGCGCGGAGGCTCTGTTAAAAGTCTCTTCTCAATGATCTGGGTTTCTTTAGGTGTGAGGACATTCATCGCTTGACGGATGGAGGCATGGATCTGTTTTTGCTCATCCACTTGGACTAGACTTATTTCTGGATCCGCGCTTTCATCTGCCAACTGTTCCACGTAGGTCGTTGTTTGAGAATCGCCGTCAATCTGAGAGTCCAGTGAAAAGTCGCGAGCGCTCAAGCGGAGCTCCATCTCCAAAACCTCTTCATTTTTTACGTTCAGCTCCTTCGCCAAAGATTCTACCGTCTTTTGCGCCGGACTTTCCGTGGGGCTTCCCAAGGTTGCGAGTTCGCGACGATGAGCAAAGAGCTTCCTTTGAGCCTGTGTAGTGCCAAGTTTTACGAGGCTCCATGTCTTTAGGATGAAGCTTTGAATCTGAGCTCGAATCCACCAGACGGCGTAAGAGATGAGCCGATATCCTTTGTGAGGATCGAACTTTTTTACCGCTTTCATCAGGCCGATGTTCCCCTCTTGGATCAGGTCCATGATCGGGGCTCCGTAACGTTTGTATTCTAGAGCGACCTTCACAACAAATCGGAGGTTGGAGGTCACCAGTCGCCGAGCGGCCTCGATGTTGTGGTGCGTGCGCCACTGGAGAGCAAGATCCAATTCCTCTTTCGGGGCTAAGAGAGGGAAGTGCTCGACCTCCGCAAGGTAGAGCTGATATGTTGTTGCAACCCCTTGGAAATTCATATCTTTTAGTCGATCCTCCTATTTAGCACTCTATCTATCCGAGTGCTAAAATTCTAACGCCCATCGTGCTAGATGTCAATACTCTAGATGCCGTGCTCGGAGCGGATTCCCAACTTCGAGATCTTCATATGCAATCCCTCACGCGAGATTCCGAGCTCCTTGGCGGTAGCGGTGCGGTTGGCACGGTTCTTTTTAAGGCATTCGGTGATGAGCCACTGCTCCACACGTCGCATTGTCTCCTTGAGCGTTGCCTTTTGGATGCCTGCCATTTTGATGATGTTTTCGATCACCTTGATTCGATCGGGAAGAAGTTGAGATCCGATCACAGCCCCTCGATCCGCTTGGAGAACGAGTCGGTGAATCTCGTTTTCAAGCTCGCGAACGTTGCCAGGCCAGGAGTAATTCACCATCAGTTCCATCGCTTCATCGCTAAAACCTGCGATCGGTTTATTCTCTTTCTGGGAGTAGATTTCCAGGAAATAGTCACCTAACAACGGAATATCCTCGCGGCGAATTCGTAGAGGAGGAAGGGTGACTGAAAAGCCGTTCAAGCGATAGTAAAGGTCTTCTCGAAATTGCTCTTTATCAATTAATTTTTCCAGATCTCGGTTTGTCGCTGAGATGACCCGGGCATTCACTTTAATGGTTTCGGATCCTCCCACGCGTTGGAATTCTTGCTCTTGAATCACCCGAAGGAGCTTGACCTGAGTGCTAATAGGAATATCGCCGATTTCATCCAGGAAAAGGGTCCCTCCATCCGCCATTTCAAAGTAACCAATTCTTCGAGACTTCGCGTCGGTGAAGGCTCCTTTCTCATGACCAAACAGTTCGCTTTCTTTAATCCCTTCGGCCAGAGCGGCGCAGTTGACCGCCACGAACTTCTTTTCGCGCCGTTCACTGAGTTGATGGATGGCTCGAGCCACCAACTCTTTTCCGGTTCCGCTCTCCCCCCGCAACAGGATGTTGGCGGAGGTGTTGGCGCATCGTTCCACTTGTTTGAAAATCTCTAACATCTGTTGCGACTTTCCAATGATATTGTAGAAGCTGTATCGGTCTTCCAGTTCATGTTTGAGACGCTGGATCCTACTTTCGAGAGAAAGGCGTTCCAGAGTTCTTTCGACGACAATCCTTAGAACCTCGGGATCCACCGGTTTAATCAGATAGTCATCGGCTCCTTGCCGGATGGCAGAGATAGCGGTGCTTTGAGTTTCATCGGCGGTCATAATAATGACTTTGCAGTTGGGATTGACCTCGCGGACTTTTCCGAGAGTGGTGAGCCCCTCTTGAGTGGTTTTGCTCGGGGGAAGTCGCAGATCCAAGAGGACAAGATTGGGTTGGATCATTTTGGCTTTCTTAATCCCCTCCACTCCATTTTGAGCGGTGTAGATTTTGTACCCTTCGGGTTCCAGCCATTCTTGGTAAGTGTTTAAAAGGAGCTCTTCATCTTCAATAAGAAGGATGCGCATCTCCTCTTTTTGATTTCCCACCAAGACCGGAGAGCCTTCCTCTTCAGAGCTCTCGAGGTTTTCTTCCACTGCCTGTGTGGGTGTCATAGCCATGAGGGTCCTCCTTATTTGTTATTTGAAAGGTGACTATAACGAAAAGAAGCGGGAGTGTCAATATTTTTTACAGTTGAGTATGTTTTTAAACACCGCGTGGCAAAAATTAGGAAATAGATCAAAAGGTTATTATAATTATATAGTTATGTTAATAAAATGTGTTAAATTTATGTTAAATAAATTTAACAGATTGTAGGTTCCCTTTAGCGAATAGGGGGATTTGCGGCGAGTTGGGCCCCCAAAGGGAAGTTAAATTTACTCAACAGTGAGAATTCTGTAGAGAGGTAAAGATAGTATTGATCCCCCTCTTTAAAGATGGAGGGGCCTCGTTCGTCTTGGTTTAGAGCCTCTTCTAGCGTAGTCATTTCGCAGAGATCGAAGAAATCGAAAGCGAGGTTCTCCACAACAGTTTGCAGAATCTGATCGATGATTTCAATAGAGGTGTCGATGGCTCCTTCAATCAAGGTTTCTAAATCGAAGGTTTCGCAGAGGATATCTCCTACACTCACGGGGAGAGAAAGTTCTGTGGCTACAGGGCTGAACTCGAATCGTTCCCACTGGCTTTTACCCGTGGCCTCAAAAGTGGAGGCGACCCCAATGCCCAAATTGGTGCTGGCAATGTTTTCTTGAAGAGCGAGGAATTCATTGAGTGTTGAAGGGGCAAAAGGGATCAAAGGTTCACTTCCCCCGACATACCACAGCTTAAAAACACGATCGCCAGCGGCAGTTGCATCGAGAAGGACTGTGGGATCTCCAATATAAGCACTATCGAATGTCCCAGTAGGGCCTTCCGCTAAGATAGGACGGCTCGAAGCGAAGAGGGGATTGGAACTGGAGAATTGAGCATCGCTTGCCGAGGGGGAGAGCTTCACCCATGGGCTCGATTGCGCGCAGGGTTGATCGGTGATGCCCACACCGCTTTCTAGGGCACATTCTGCGTATCCAATTCCATAAAAGGGGTCCTCGTTATCGGAGTTTCCATCATGACCGGCATACCAACATCGTAAGATAGAACCATCGATCATACAACTGGGGGCAGAAACCGATCCTCCATCCCAAGAACCTTGAGAGCCAGGAGATAGAATCGGATCTAGGGTGGCCACAGAGTGGGTGTCGCCATCCAGAAGCGTCCAGGAAGCTCCATCGGTTGAGAAAGCTTGGTAGATTGCGGAAGTTCCGTCGTTGGTTCCGGTGAAGAACATCCAAAATCCATCGGGAAGCTGAACGACCATCGGGTCGGAGATCCCATCTCCGGCGTCCGAGAATCCGGGGATGTCAGCGTTGGTCAAAACGGGTCCCTGATCTGTCCAACCTACGTAGATTCCATCTGCGTTGAAAGCCCCTTGAGGGATGGGTGAGGTGGCGTAGCCTATTCTCGAGGTAATAACGGTGAGATCGGAGGAGGTTCCCGAAAGGACAGAAGAGATCTGGTTCAACACGTCAGAAAACGAGTTGCTATTGTACCACATTTTATATCGTTGATTGGAGTCTGGATCCGAGGCGTCTTTTAAGACTGTCGGATTCGACGGGATGTTGGTGATATCCCCTTGAAATAGGATAGCCCCAAAGACCACCGAAATCCCGCTCTGGTCCCCTTGAAAACGGACGAACGGAGAGGTTCCCGAGATCTGCTGGATCTTTTGATCTTCGCTGGTGCCTGTTGTTCCGCAAGCTGCCGCAAAGAGGAGGACTAGAATCTCTGTTTTTATCCTCTTCTTCATAATAAGAAGAGGGAATAAAGTATTGCGCTTCTAAAACTCTGTCAACCTGTTTCAACGGAGTGGTAGATTAAGACTGGAGTTCTAAGCAACAAATGAGGGGTTGGGATCGATAGTACTTATATGGGACGTCCTCTCGCCATACCAACCCTTGGTTTCGCTTTAGGGATCTTTTTCGGTGCAGGGCGCTTGGAAGGGAGTTTTTTAGCCCCCTTGGGGTTGATTCTTTTCCTCCCCCTTTTTCTGGGGACACGATACCTATTTTTGAAAAATAGCTATCGTGTCCCCCTATTTCTAGCCTTTTCTTTCTTGGGGTGGTGGAATGCAACCCTCCCCCTCATTGAGGAGCCCACCTCTCTTCCCGAAGGGGAGTGGATTCGAGTGGAGGGCGAGATCGATGAAGAGCCTGTGGTTCAAGAATCAGGGGCTCGGATGGTTCTTAAACTGGAGGCCTTTGAAAATCTGGAAGGGGATTGGCTTCCGGCTCGTGGAAAGGTCCTTTTGTTTGTTCCCGATCCCTCTCCGTGGCTCTATTCCGGAGAGTCGATCCGATTTCAAGCCAAATTTTCTCCGATTCGCCCTCGAGGGAATCCCAGAGAAAGGAAGACTGCGGAGCGGTGGCTCCATCAGGGGATCTTTCAGAGAGGGACGGTTCGATCTCCGGAGGGGATCGTCCGTTGGTATCCGATGGAGCCTTCTTGGAGGCGATCCCTCTATCAACTACGAGTTCGGATTGCCACAGCGATCGCCTCCAAAATCCCAAGCCCCGAGGCCGAGATTTTGCAACTTCTTCTCTTAGGCGCTGTGGCCCCTGTTTCTCAAGAGATTCGAGACCAATGGTCGGGGTTGGGAATTGCCCATCTTTTGTCCATCTCTGGAGTCCACTTTGGGTTTGTCGCCCTTCTCTTTGCCTCCGGGTTGGGGTGGTTGTTCAGAAGATCCACCTGGATTCTCGAGGCCTACGATATTCGGAAATGGGTGTGGGCTTTGGCGCTCCTTCCTTCTCTGGGTTATCTGCTCTTGTCGGGGATGCCGGTCCCAGCGGTGAGGACCTTTATCATGCTCGTGGTTTACGCGGGGGCTTGGTGGATCGGGCGTCAGAGCGACCTCTGGAGTTGCTTTTGGGCTGCGGCCTTTGGGATCCTTCTCATCGATCCTTATAGCCTTTTCGATCTCTCTTTCCAACTTTCTTTTGGCGCTATCGGCTCCATTCTTCTCTTTCAGCCGATCTTTTTCTCCTTTATAGAACGATTTTCCATTTTCCAGAAAGGGATACTGCGCGCCATGGCTCAGATGATTTGCATCAGCATCATCGTTTTTCTAACCATGACCCCTCTCACGGTGTATGTCTTTCATCTCTGGTCTCCGTGGTCTTTTTTGGCCAATCTTATTTTTGTTCCATGGATAGGCTTTCTGGTTCTCCCTTTTGGATTGTTCGGGATGATCGCGCATTTTTTTTGGAGCCCCTTGGGGGATTTCTTCTGGCACATCGCCGGGTTTTCACTCAGTTGCGCTCAGGTGTTGATCGAAAAGTGGAGCAGGATCCCAGGCGGGATCGCTTGGGGGCCCTCTCTTCCAACCTTGTCTCTCTTCTTTTGGTACGCCGGTTTGGGGGCCTTTCTTTTTATGAGTCGACGCCGAGTTTTCTGTGGATTGGGGATCGCCTCTTTTCTAGTCAGTGGGCTCTGGTGGGGTTGGCATCGAGAGATCCGTCTATTTTTTAAAGAGCCGCAGTGGGAGATTACTTTTCTCAACGTAGGCCAAGGGGACTCTAGCTTCATTGCAACCTCCGAGGGGGAGGGGATCCTGGTGGATGGGGGAACGAAAGTTCCGCTTGGCTATGATACCGGCAAGCACGTTGTGGCCCCGTTCCTTTGGTCGCACCCTTGGGCTCACCTGACCACCGTTGTTGCCACTCACTGGGATATCGATCATATTGGAGGACTCCCCTTTATCCTTGAGAATTTTCCGGTGAAGGAACTTTGGATCCCTCCTTGTCCCCCTTCCAGCCCTTTTGCTGAGGCTTTTCTTGAGGAGGCGCACGCTCGTGGAATTGGGATCCGAGTTCTATCTCGTGGACTTTCTCAAACATCGGGTGGCATGACAGTGCAGGTGTTGCATCCACCGCTAGATCTTTCCTCGCTCCCGACGGACAACGATTGCTCTTTGGTCTTCCGATTCAAGGCAGAGGATTATAGCTTTTTATTTACGGGGGACATTGAGGATTCTGGTGAAAAAATTTTACTCGAACACAGAGAGGCTATGGCTAGCACGGTTCTCAAGGTTCCCCATCATGGCAGCCGCTCCTCCAGCTCTCTCGCGTTTGTTGCGGCCGTACAACCCCGTTTCGCCATCTTTTCCGTTGGCCTCCTCAACCGTTTCCAATTCCCGAGTTTCGAGGTTGTTGAGCGGTATCTTCGCGTCGGATCTCAAGTCCTTCGCACCGATCTCGATGGCGCCATTACGTTTCAAGTCTCCCAAGGCCAACTCGAACGGGTCTCCTATCTGAGGGAGGTAGGTCTCTGAACTCGCTAGCATTTCTCGCCTAGCCACTGCCACCGCCTTCGGCGGGGTCCCGCTAAGGCGGGATAGGCTTCGCAAAGCAGCTACGTCCCCCGATTTCATCCTAGGAGAATC
>JACQOV010000048.1 GCA_016202395.1 Deltaproteobacteria bacterium | reverse complement strand
GTCAAGTCAGTATTCCTGCCTCCATTCGTAAAGCCTTAGGGCTTAGGGAAGGGGACGCCCTTGGTTTTGAGTTGGAAGGGAATGCTGTTCGAGTGGTCCCTATTGTAACTGTTCCTAAAGATCAACTTTGGTTTTATACAACTCAAGTTCAAAAGAAGATGCAAAAAGCGGTTGAAGAGATTGAAAAAGGGAAGGGAAGTTCCTTTTCTAACGCGGAAGATCTTATTCGATGGCTCAAAAAATAATTACAGCCCCTTCTTTTAAAAAGAATTATCGACAACTGCCTTGGCAAATTCAGCAAAAAGTAGATAAACAACTCCGATTCCTTGTGGGAAATCCATATCATCCCTCTCTCAAAATGCATCGATTGGGTGAGACTGGTTATTGGGAATTCTATATCGATTTTCCTTATCGAGCTGTGTGTCGACGAAGCGAAGGAGAAGTCGAGCTTTTATTTGTTGGGACTCATCGCCTCATCGACCGATGGAAGTGAGGGAATTGCTTTATCAATGGGTCCATCCCTTTAGGGTACGGCTGCGGCGGCGCGCCAAGCCCACCACGCCTCGTCCGTGAAAACGGCTCCTCCACCGCCCCCCGTCATGAAAAGGGTGAGCGGAGCGTACAGAAGGACCAGGTTCTTTCCTAGAACTTCGGCCGAACTACAGGCAATTCCCATGCAGGAGATTCCATCCCGTGGGCCTGGCGTTTGAATCGGCAATGCCTCTCGTCCTGTATTCCATGGGATATTTATGGCAAGGATGGCATAGATTATGAAATCGCGGATGCCTGGGGGATGCATACTTCCACTCCATGTCGTCGGCGCCGAGGCCCCTGGTGTTACTGGAAACACCATCGGCCCGTTATTGGGATTCTCCACGGGGCTAAAATTATAGGTGTCCCTGAGACCTCCGGTGAGCCTTAGATAAAGTTTGAGGTGGCGTCCGTTTAGTTCCTCGATCAGCTCTGGATTTTCGTCTATTTCCCACTTGAGTTGTTCAGCAATCCTTCTGGCCACACTCTCTGACTCCATAATTTTGGTCCGAGCAGGTTCTGTTTCAGGATTTTCATCGGCACGCCCTGCAATATCTATCACTTGTTCCATGGTTAGGGAATCCAACCGTATTCCATACTCCTTTACAACCTGTTCAGTAACCTGCCGATCCAGGTCAGATTCTGCTCGTGCAACTTCCTTGGCTGCCTCCTGGAATTGGTCCAGCAATTCTTGAAAATTCTCATCGTCTTTTCCATTAGGATCCGTTCTCTGAATGGGATTGTTGTGGACGTACGCATAGGGGGGATTTTCCAGAACCCGATCGGTGCTTACAAAACGAGATAAGGCAGCATCATAAAATCGGGCGCCGTAGTCATAGAGATCGGATTCGGGATCGAGTTCTTGATTGGTAAACAGATACGAAGCCCCCTCACCTCTTTCCTCTCCCCTCTGGGGAGAGGATGAAAGGTGAGGGGTTAAGATTTCTCCAAAAGGGGCATAAGCGATCGATTCCACGACGACGGCGTTTTGCTTCGTAACAAGGCTTGCAGAGCCGAGGTGATCGGGATGGAAGTATTGAATTGGACTATCCTGAGCGTGTGCGATTCCAACTATCCCAGACAGACAGGCAAACAGAGAAAACAGACTGTTACTCAAAAAGCGATTCCCCATGGGAGCCCCCCCTTGCTTATTTCGAAGCCCAGTCTTTCAAATCAATTCCAGCTTGTCAATGTCCTGCGTCATCCCGAGGAAGGGGGGATCCAGTAACATTCATAAGACTGGGTCCCCGCTTTCGCGGGGATGACATGGATCCCCGTTTTCACGGGGATGACGAAGAAAGACCGTGGGAATGACAATAAGAACCTTGCGCGGGATGACGTTTTGAGGGGTGTTCGCTACATGAACTTTTTGCCAGGGGAGGGGTCTTAGAGGTATGATTTACTTAGGAGGGATTATGAAGAGATTATTGATTGTCACTTTTTCTCTAATTTTTTTAGCCATTTCACTGACACAAAGTGCAGAATTAAAACTGGTTCAATCGGTGGATCGAGTGACCCGCACCGAGGAAGGGGGAGGGGCGAGGCCTGAGATTCTTTATCGGAACAGCCAATTTTACATCGTTTATCGCGATACTTACACCCAAGCGAGTGGGATAAAAAGAAAAGGGTTGGGAGCTCCTTCGTCAGAACAAGGGAGTTTTCGGCTCAAGGTTCTCGACAAGGAGATGAACCCCACGGGCGTTGAGAAAGTGTTGGTGACGAGTGACAACAAGGGGGGCGTTACCGACATTCGTCTCACGAGCGATGGCCGATCTATTTTTATTGCCTATGAAAAGGCCACTCCCCAGGGGAGGAGCCTCTTCCTTGAAAAATACAACACTTCCTTCAACCGACTCCTCTCCCGAGAGGTGGCTACCGCGGGGCTTCCCGGAAAAGGGGTCGAGGCCTTAGATGATCCCGCGATTGTGGTGGCCAACCATCAAGTTTATGTGAGCACAAAGATTGGCTACGGCAAAGGGGATCAGAGTTTTCGGATTCGTGGCTTTGATGACGGTCTGAATATTGTCTGGGGTCCCCAAGAGGTGGGCGCAGGGCTCGCTTTGGGTTTAGGCAATGTCCCCAGTATCTTGTTTCAAAACAGCTCGTTCCATTTGGTCACGGCTGTTCACGTTTCTGGAAAACCTCTGTGTCCTCAAGCCGATGCTACCACCAACAACGATCTTTTCGTTTTTCAGTTTAGGCCGGATTGGACTTATGCCGGGGTTCAGAAAAAACTGACCCACGCTCCGCACATCGAATACTATCCGACCGGTTTGAGATATTCGAATGGAAAATATTACGTGACCTATCTGGTCAACGATCCTGAATCTTACTTGCCTCACTGTGGGAAAGGGGGGAATTTAGGGATCGGCACCGTGATGTTGAAGGTGTTTGATTCGAACTGGAATCCGTTAGCTGAGGTGAAAGCGACCGATTCTGGGGAGCTTGCAAATCATCCGACGGTGGAGGTTGTGGGGGATCAAATTTACGTGGCGTATGGTCGAAAGGAAGCGGGGGCTGGTTTGGGACCGGGGAGTTCGAATGTGAAGATGAAGGTGTATCAGTTGCAAGAATAGATCCTATCGGGCACCTCCAAAAACTATCTTCTACTGCAAAAACAGGCTCTGGCCTGCGACTGCGTCAGATTTCACAAAAAGTCCTCAACGTAGCACTTTGGCTACGTTTGCGGGCTTTTTGTTCATCTTCCTTGTCTCGGCTCAGATCCTGTTTTTTCGTGACGAACATAGTTTTTAGAGGTGCCCTATCCTTTCTTGGGTCGAAAGATGCCAAAGGAACTGGTATAGCCGTGCAAGAATGTGGTTTCTTGCACCGGTCCGATCTCTCCATTGCAGAAAAATCCACCCAGAGGGATATCTCCCAACTTTTGACGGAAAACGTTGGTGTCATGATCCGGCTTTCCGTACAAATGAACCCCACGTCCTAGGCAGGAAAACAACAGAGAACCTTGAGGCTGAGCCGTCAATTGATTTTTGTACTTCGAGAGGAGTTCCTCCAGATCTTGCGCGGAGGTTTTAGCATCTCGCAGGTGAAACTGAACCACCATTCCATCTTTTAGCAACGTTCCGACCGCAAGAGCCCCCGTGTTGGGATCCATCCCCACTAGATTTCGAATCAGAAAATCCCCTTGATGGTATTCTTGTTGCGATTCTTTCATCACGACTCCCAGAAACAACGAGGTGCGAAAAAGCTGTTGATCCGAGGGGCCCAGTGATTGAAACAACGCCTGCAAAACCTCGGCTGGAGGGCGACCGTCGAGTTCCGTAATTACATTCTTTTGAAATCGGGTCACGAACATCGGCATCCCGATCGGGCGGCAGCCTTGAGCCACAATGGTGTCTATTTCGATGTCCCCACACATCGCCATCCCCACGAGGCCTTCTGGGTAGATTTTATCGCCGAGATAAAGAACGTTGGCTCCAGGTCCTCGGCCTCCACTGGCTAGACCCCCAATCTTTTTGGCCTTTGGAAAGGTTTGGTCGAGTCCTTGTAAAAAATATTCCGCTTCAAAAGTGAACGGATCAGCCAGGAGAAGAAAATGGGGGTTCTTTTTTTCAGGGGTATGGAGAGCTTTCTCCCACTCTTGCGGCGCAGTGACCGACTTAGGGAGATGCTTCGATTCTGTTCGAAATGGGATCAGTTCTACGTTGGGTAACGTCGCTGCTGTCAAGGAGAATCCTGGCCTCCCTTCAATCTCTTTGCCGCCGCCAATAACGCCCCCGGCAGAGCAACCGATGAGAAGGCTTTTGGGGAACTGTTTCGCGAGCCAGACAGGGGCCTGGTCAAATTTTTTCGCGTGGTGTTCGGAGACAAAAATCACCACAAGATCTGGATCTTCCGAGAGTTGCGTGTGGATCTGTTGGAAGGACTCTGCCATCGCTTTCTCTAAGTCGGCTTCTTGCGATAGGGTTGAGTGCCATTTCATTTAAGTTCTCCTTTTCTGATCTTATCACCTCCAGAGGACCTCGTCCAAGTCTCATCGGTGTGGTAGAATCGAGCTATCCATGGAACGGGCCCTACATTTATTGCCAGAACTGACTCGAGGGCGTGGGGTCTCTGAAAATCTCCCCAACCGATTCGAGAAGCTTCACTACGAAGCGGATCCGGATCTTCAAATCGATTCTGGGGAGGCGCCTGCGCCGAAGACCGAATATTTTGGAGATCCCTCCCGATCGATCCTCAGTTACAACAATAGCCCCGATGTGGGATTCGAAGTAAGCATCAATCCTTATCGGGGCTGCGAACATGGTTGCAGCTACTGCTACGCGCGGCCGTTTCATGAGTATCTCGGCTTTTCGGCAGGGCTTGATTTTGAGACGAAGATCCTCGTGAAAGAGGATGCGCCAAAACTCTTGCAGAAGGAGCTCTCTGCTCCGAATTGGAGGCCTCAAGCGATTGCGATGAGTGGTGTGACCGATCCCTATCAGCCGATCGAGCGGCGTTTGAAAATTACGCGTCAGTGTTTGGAAGTGCTTGCCGAGTTTCGGAACCCTGTAGTCATTATCACGAAGAATTTTTTTGTCACTCGTGATGTCGATCTGCTCGCGGAATTGGCCCGCCATCATGCGGTCGCGGTTTTCCTTTCGATCACCACCTTAGATGAAGAGCTTCGCCGAGCGATGGAGCCTCGCACCTCGAGCCCTCCCCGTCGGATTGAGGCGATCGAAAAACTCTCACAAGCGGGAGTTCCTGTGGGGGTGATGACGGCTCCGGTGATCCCAGGGCTTAACGATCATGAAATTCCTGCCATTATTACCGCAGCGGCTCGAGCGGGAGCGCGTCACGCGAGTTATACCCTGGTTCGGCTTCCCCATGCCGTTGCCCCTCTTTTTGAGAAATGGTTAGACCAGCATCGCCCGGAGCGAAAGGAGAAAGTCTTAAATCGAATTCGGGAAATTCGGGGAGGGAGATTGAATGATTCCCATTTTGGTTCTCGGATGGAGGGGGAAGGGATTTTTGCTCGGCAAATCGATTCTCTTTTTGAGATCTCTTGCCATCGAGTTGGCATCGAGAATGGGGGGCCGAGGCTTTCTGTTGCGGCTTTCCGATACTCAGGAGGCGTTCAAATCCCTCTTTTTTAGGAGGAGTTATGCCCAATAAAAGAAAAGGTCTTATCGCTTCATTGATTATTTTTGTCGCTCTTATTGTTGCGATCTCTGTTTTTATGACACTTCGATTTCGACAAGCGCGCCTGGAGGTCTCCCAATGGATGGATCGTATCGACCAGATTGATTTCTCTGAGCTCGAAGAAGAGGCTCCCATTGATGTGATTGTCAGTTTGGGAGTTTTAGAAACGGAACTCCAAGGGATCTGGTTTTTAAGAATCTCCGATAAAGAACAGGCTCTCGAATTACTCCAAGTTTTTGAGGGATTTATTAAGGACAACAAACTGGCTCCCCTCGAATATGAAGAATGGATGAAACAGTTTGAACGCGAATCGGTCTGGCTGGGGAAAGAGGAGCCTCTGTGAGTTTATCGTGGGAAAGCGGCTGGAATCCCTCCATCCACAGGGAGCGTGGATCCGGTTGTGGGGGTTTGCTCGGTCGCAAAGAAAACGACCGCGTTCCCCACATGCTCTGCCAAAACCTCTGTCTTAAGAAGATTGCGATCCCTGTAATAATTTTTCAATTCGTCAGCCGATAGACCTCGAGCTTTCATCCTCTCGGGCCCGATCTCTTGCCACAAACCGGACGGGATCTCTTCATTGCCAAAAATGGCATCGGCATTAATCATATTGACTCGAACAGAAATTTTGGATAGCTCCATGGCAGCGATTTTTGAAAGTTGGTGAGCCGCTGCTTTGGAGACACTGTAGGCTCCAAAGGATTCCGAGGGGGCGAAAACATTCTTGGAACTATTCACAATAATATTTCCTCCTGTTCCCTGCCGTCGAAAGAGATCGGCTGCCACCTTGATCGTTGTAAAAACTCCGGTGAAATTGACATCCATTACTTTTTGGAGGCTCTCTTGAGAGAGGTGTTCCAGCTCTTCCACATGGGCTATTCCCGCGTTGGGGACCACGATGTCGATTCCACCCAATTTTAAGGAGATCTTTTCAAAGGTTTCTTGAACGGATTTTAGATTCGTCACGTCCATTTTTAAAGTTTCAACCTGGAGTTTCCCATATTTTTGAGCCAATTTTGTTTTCGCTTTTTCCAATCGGTCTAATGAAATGTCGGTCAGGACAACGATGGCCCCCGAGGATAAAAGTTTTTCAGCAACGCCGAACGCAATAGCTCCAGCCCCTCCGGTAATCAAGGCCACTTGCCCCTGAAGGGGAAGGGGGCGGGATTGTCCCAACTTTTTCTGTTCTAATACCCAATATTCCATGTCGAAGAGATCCGTTTCTGGAAGGGATTGGTATTTTCCCATGGCGAAAGCCTTGAGCTTGGCCCGAAGAGTATGTTCCGCAATATCCGCGGCAATAAGAGCCTCCTTTCGAGTCAAACCGGCGGAAATCATTCCGACTCCAGCTACCAGAAAAACTCGTGGATAAGGATCCAATCTCCTCTTTTTTCCTTGCAACCCTTTTAGTTTCGTGTGGGCCTCAAAATATTTGTCGTATTGAGCCTTGAAGCCCTCTATTTTACTATGGACATACTCTCTTAGAGAGGCGTCCTGTTCTGGAATAGAATCGATCCAGACCGCATTATTTTTTGTTCGGATGATATGATCAGGAGTTAAAACTCCCGTGGAACAGAGATCTAAAGCCTCTTTCGATTGAGAGGCTTCAATGAGATCGGGAGTGTTTCGCACTTCGAGCACACATCGGCAAAGTCGGTCGGCCTCATTCCGATGAGCCAGCGCTCCTCGAATCACCTGACACACTCGAGCCGTTTTAGAAATATCGAGAGAAACCGTTTTTTGCGTTGCGTGGACCAACGATTTACTCCCAACCATTTTGTGGATGTATTTCTCGGCTCGATCCACATATTCAATCGTTTTTTCATAGGAGGTTTTGGCATCGTTGGCGAAGGTGAAAAGGCCATGCTTTATCAAAACCATGGCTTCTGCGCCGGGATTTTTCTCATAGGCCTCTGCAACCGCTTTAGCCAAAGGAAAACCGGGCATAATATAGGGAAGGATGGCTATCGAATCGCCTAAAGCCTCCCGGATCTTTTTTTCCGGCTCCGGTTGATTCGTTAAAATTAAAATGGCGTCCGCGTGGGTGTGATCAATAAATCGATGAGGCAGGAATGCATGGAGCAGAGCTTCCACCGAGGGATCGGGAGAGGAGGAATCCATCATGTGTGTCCTCAACTGATTGACCATCTCTTCATCGGTTAGGGAAGAGAGATCGCGAAGTTTCTTGAGATAGACTAAATCCAGCGCGGGGAAACCCTGTGGTTCGATGTTGGATAAATCCCATCCGCTCCCTTTGACATAAAGAACGTCCAACTCCTCCCCCAAAATGTTTTTAATTCGGCTTTTTACCGAGGTGTTCCCGCCTCCATGGAGCACCAAGTCTGTGTCTTGGCCGATGAGGTGAGAGGTGTAGATTCTTAGAGCGAGTTCTGGAGGTATCCAGGGATATTTTGCGATGTATTCTTGAGCTTGTTTTTCTTTATAGAGGCTTTTCATCTTCGATCCCTAACAAGGGGATGACTATAATCCCCCCTTTTTTGTTTGTCAAAAAGCGGATCCTCTTGCGGGCTTGCGTTTAAACCCTCGTATTCGATAACATGTACCCCAAGATATGAGTCCTTATCCTCAAACTTTAGAGTGGATTGGAGATGCCGAAAAAGGTTGTCTCCGTCTCATTGATCAAACCCAACTTCCGGATGTACTGACCCATTTGGATTGTAGCGATGTGGCTGCTGTCTGGGATGCCATTAAACGCCTCCGTGTTCGTGGAGCTCCGGCTATTGGGGTGGCTGCAGCTTACGGTTGTGTGTTGGGGGCTCGTTCGGGAAATTTAAAAGAATCGATAGAATATTTGTCGACCAGCCGCCCCACAGCCGTTAATCTGTTCTGGGCTTTAGAGCGGATGAAGAATCTTGAAAGTGAAGATCCTCACAGATTGCTAACAGAGGCCCGCGCCATCCATGTGGAAGATGCAGCCATGTGTAAGGCCATTGGGGAAAACGCTCTTCCCTTAATCTCTGCCGGCAGCATTGTCATGACCCATTGTAACGCAGGGGCGCTTGCCACAGGGGGGATGGGAACAGCGACCGCTCCCATCTATTTGGCTCATGAGAGGGGGATTTCATTTCGTGTGTATGCCAATGAGACTCGCCCCCTGCTTCAGGGGGCTCGATTGACCGCATGGGAATTGTCCAGCGCGGGGATCGATGTCACTTTGATCTGTGATGGGATGGCGGCCCACGTGATGCTGGACCAAAAAATCTCTTTAGTGATTACGGGGGCCGATCGGATCGCGGCCAACGGGGATGTGGCGAACAAGATTGGGACTTATGGGTTGGCTGTTTTAGCTCGTCATCATGGAATCCCATTTTATGTGGCGGCTCCGAGCACGACCTTCGATTTATCCCTTCCTTCGGGAGAAAAAATTCCAATTGAGCAAAGAGATCCCGACGAAATTTCGAGAGGCTTTGGCAGGCAAACCGCTCCTAAAAACGTGCGAATTTATAACCCCGCCTTCGATGTCACCCCCCATGAACTCATTACAGGAATTATTACGGAACGCGGGATTATTCAACCTGTCAACGAGCAGAGTGTTCGATGGAGTCAGAACACCTAAAATCGATAGATAGCAAAGCGCAAGGAGGCAACAATCATGCCAAAGACAAATCGAAAATGGATCCCATTCATTTTAATGTTGATGGGAGGATTTTTATCTGTTGGTCTCTTCACGAAGGGATGCGCTAGTGATAGCAGCGATGAAGGGGATGGAAATGAAGAAAACGCGCTGGAAGACTTGTCAACAGAGGTCCAACAGGCAGCGAGTTTATTGCTAGAGGATATGACTATTGAGACAACAGCGAAAGTTATCGTGGTAGGACCTGTTCCTTCAGGAACTCTTCTCCAAGAGAATCTTCCAGAAGGTCACACCGATACTGCGGTTGAATTGGAGGTGCCAAGCTCTTCAGGAACTTATTATACCTTCTTTATCGATGATAACCCTGATTTCAAATTCGCTCATGTCGTAAGATATGCCTGGCTCAACGTGGATGATGGGAGTAGCGATGTCGCAGAGGCTTCGTTCCCCATGATTATTCAACGTCCGGGTGAGGCACCGCAACCCTTCAGCTATTCAGCCTCGGGAACGGTCGGTGATGTCACCTTTGATTTTGCCTCAGGGGATGGGGCCGGCGATCCCGAGGATGTGGATGATATTCCGACCGATGATGGAACCACGGCCGTGGATGCTGGCCTCACCCTTTTCCGATCTCAGGTAGAGGGAAACTGTCGGAAACAGGCGTTGGTGGTCGATGGAGGGGAAGCGCGAGGTTATTTCTTCCAATCTTCTCTGGCGGACAATATGGCAGAAGATGCCGACAGTATGGCTTCCTATGTAGAGGCCAGCGGTTTCACGGTAACACGTCGCAGTCAGTACTGGGGGAATGACAAAACCGCTTTTGACTCTCCTGAAAATACCTCTTTTGAGAACACCTTGGAGCGTTTTATTGAGTACTTTGGCGCTATCGGCTGTGAGAATTTGGGGGCCTGTTTTTGTCATGAGTTTTTCATCTATGTCGCCTCTCATGGGGATACCTTTGGATTTGCCTTGTATCCCAAGGATGGGGAGGACGTGGGGCAGGTGGTTTTTTACAATCGCCTTTTGGATATCCTTGGAAGGCTTCCCGCTTGCGTCAAGGTGACGATCTTTATCGATGCCTGTTACAGTGGAGGGCTCATCACACAAAATCAGGCGCCTATATTGGGTACAAGCCTCTCCGATTTTTGTAACAACCATTGTGGATTAACCTTAATTACAGCAGTGGATGTAGATCACGGTGCTTATGGTGGGCAAGGGTTCGATTCTGGAACAGAGGATTTTACACAAGGAAGCGAATCGGATCATGATGGTGATGGAAAAACAGGAGATCTACATGATCGGGTTACAGAGATGCAGAATCAAGGATCCAGCTTAAGCCCCCAGCTCTTTTTTTGTGAAGGCCAGTCTTCATTATGCAGTTTGGATTAACTCCTTAATAGAGCCATCACTATAGTTTCGTAAGCAAAGATTGGACCTCTTTTTCGTCAAAGGCGCGCAGTGTTTGAGATTTAAGATTGCCCAGCGATCCCACTTTCATCATCAGAGCCGTCACCATTTCATCATTGGGAGCGTCGAGTGTGACAATCACATCGTAATGCCCCAGAGTCCAGAAGATCTCCTTTAAGGTAACCCCCATCTGCTTCGCGGTTTCTCGGAAGGCTTGTGCTCTCTTAGCCGTCTCTTTAATGTTGCGGATCCCTTGCTCGCTAAAACTGCCCAAAACAACATAATGTGCCATAGTTTGAACCTCCTTTTAATAGAATGATATTCGTTTTTATCGCTGTTGCGAAGATGGAGCCTATTTTTTGTTTTTGCGGTAGAACACAACGAGGAAAGTCACTCCGGAGAAGAAAAGGAGATTGACGATTGAGAATGCTTTGAAGACGGGATCCGAGGAGGTCCAGGCCGCGGGGGTCAGTCCCAGTAGACAAAAGAACACGCCGAAAACCCATATTAGACTCAAATCCTCGGAGGATTTCCGTTTCACCATTCGAATGATAAGGGGAATGTTGAAAAACGGCAGCGCGATCGCAGAGATCAAACCTATCGAATCAATCCATGTGTGTTCCATCACGAGGAGTGATTCTAGCGGATTCAAGACGGGAAACCAAGCGCCCAATCCTCATTTGACCCCGCACAACGTTCTATAGTAGTACTGTTGATCCGATGAATTATCCTTTGAATCCAGCATTGCAGCAAGCGATCGATTCACGCCTGAAGGTGTTTGAGACGGAGCAATGGGTGAAGCGGTTATGGCAAAAAGATCCCACCTTGTGGAGTTCCAATCTAGAGCATCAAGAAATCATCCGAAATCGTTTGGGATGGTTAACCCTGGTTGATCGAATGAAGGAGAAGGTCGATGAGATGGAGGCGTTTGCGGATGAGCTGGTTCAAGAGGGGTATCGCTTTGCATTAGTCCTGGGGATGGGGGGATCGAGCCTTACGGCCGAGATCTTATCCAAGACGCTCGGTTCGGTGGAAGGGTATCTTCAAGTGAAGGTTCTCGACTCGACCGATCCTGCCATGGTTCAGAGGCTGGAGCAAGAGATCGACTTGGATGAGACCGTTTTCATTGTCTCATCAAAATCAGGGACCACTCTTGAAGTGGAATCCTTTTATCGCTACTTCTCTTCCAAAGTGGAGCCCGAACAGTTTGTGGCCATCACGGATGCGGAGACGCCACTGGAGCGCTTGGCCCGTGAAAAAGGGTTTCGGAAAACTTTTATCAATCCGTCCGATGTGGGAGGGCGTTTCTCGGCCCTCTCTTATTTTGGGTTGATCCCTGCAGCTCTTTTAGGACTGGACCTCGCGAAGTTTTTAGAGAACGCCTCACGGATGATTCAGGCTTGCTCTTCCACAAACTCCACCCTCGATAATCCGGGTTTATGGCTTGGGGCTGTTTTAGGAGAAGGGGCGCGGGCGCAAAAACCGAATCTTACTTTGGCGCTCTCTCCTGAAATCGCGTTGTTGGGAGGTTGGATTGAGCAGATGGTTGCAGAAAGTCTCGGAAAAGAGGAAAGGGGGATTGTTCCCATCGATGGCGAGCCGGTGGGGGATCCACCGTTGTACGATGCGAGTCGCCTTTTCGTTTATCTCCGATACGCCAAAACGGGGAGCGCCTATCTCGATGGCAAAATGAAGGCCCTTGCCGACACCGGGCATACGGTGGTTCAGATCGAATTAAAGGATTTGTATGATGTTGCGGGCGAGTTTTTTTTGTGGGAGATGGCCACGGTGGTTGCAGGGGCGATCCTGGGAGTCAATCCTTTAGATGAACCGAACGTGAAAGAAAGTAAGGAGGTGACAGCGGAGCTCCTTAAAAAGTTTCAGCAAGAAGGACGGTTGGACGAAGGCTCTCCGATGATGGAAGGGAATAGAATCTCCATTTACACGGATGGGGGATTAAAGCTCAAGCCAGGGAAAGCGACCACCGTGGAAGAGATTTTAGCCACACATCTCTCCCGTTTAGAGCCCGGTGAATTTGTAGCCTGGCTTGCCTATCTCCCTCAGACCCCCGAGGTCGATCAGGAGATCGAGTCGATGCGTCATGGGGTGCTCCACATTTTGCGGGCGCCGACCTCCGTGGGCTATGGGCCTCGCTATCTCCATTCCACGGGACAGCTTTTTAAAGGAGGCCCCAACCGCGGCGTTTTCATTCAAATTACCAGTGACGATCCCACCGATGTTCTCATCCCGAGCGCTCATTACAGCTTTGGGATCTTGAAGAAGGCCCAGGCCCTTGGCGATTTTCACGCTTTGTGTCGCCATAGCCGTCGCGTCATCCGTTGTCATCTCCATGGGAATCCTTTGGAGAGTCTTAAAAAACTCAATGCCCACTTCGACGCCGTCATTTGACTTTTGAGCCGCTACGATCAAAAATACCTCATGAACTACTTCTAACAGGAGGAATCGATGAGCCAAATCAATGTTAAAAGAGTGATCCTTGGGGGACTGGTGGCCGGGGTTTTGATCAATATCGGGGAGTTTATCACCCATGGGGTGTTTTTAAGGGAAACCTGGCAGGCGATGGTCAATGCGGGCCAATCCAATCCCGACCCAGCCATGCTTTGGTGTGTGCTTTCGCGGTTCGGTATCGGCGGGCTTTTGGCCTGGTTCTATGCGGCGGTTCGACCTCGGCTGGGAGGAAGCCCCAAAACGGCCTTGATCATCGCTGTGGTGGGGAGCTTGCTCGTGTGGGGTCCGATGAGTTTGGACATGGGGTTGTTCGGCGTCGCTCCTTTAGCGGCTCCTTTGGGCACCTTCATTGGAGGGATGATCTCTGGCATCGTGGGCCTCTTCGTCGCCGCTTGGATCTATAAAGAGTAGCTTCCAGTATGAGCAAAGATAAATTTACACAGTATCCACACATCGAGAACCTCGAGGAGGTGCCGAAGATCTTTGAGCTTCCGGAGGTGATTGTGACAGAGAAGATCCATGGGAGCGCCATGCGGATCGGTTGGCTCGATGGGGTTTTGCGGTTGGGGGGTCGCAAGCTCGAGTTTACCGATCTTCGGCCTGACACCAAGGAAGGCTTGGGATTTATCTCATGGGTCTTTGATGTGGGGTTGGATCGAAGCATGAAGGAAGCTTTTACTGGCGAAGATGTCATTCTCTTCGGCGAGTGGCATGGGAGTGGAACTCCGAAGAAAGGATGGCCTCAGGTCCAGAAGGGGATTCGGTATCTCAAGGGGAACGATTTTCGGATCTTTGATGTCAAAGTCCAAGGGCGATACGTTCCACAGGATCAGATTGGCTCGTGGGGAGCGAAAGTGGGCTTGAAAACCATGCCGGTTCTCTACCGTGGAAAACCGGATCAGAAGGTTTTCGATTCCTTTATCGATTCGATGTCCCGTTTGGGGGAGGAGAATGGGATTATCGATCCAGAGAACACCATGGAGGGGGTCGTGATCCGGCCGCCGGAGCCGATGTGGGATGAACAGGGAAACTTCATTATCGCGAAATACAAGATCGGGAAATGGGCCGAGCGGGCCTCCCAACAAAGGCATCCTTTTCAACCTCGCAAAGAGAAGGCGGTTCTCCCCGGGGCTCCCGAGTTTGCCATCGAGTTTGTGACCGAAACCCGCCTGGAGCATGTGTTGGATCAGCTCCGAGAGGCCTCCATCCCCATTGAATTGAAGGCGATGGGAGAGGTTATGAAACGGATGGGGCAGGATATCAAACGAGAAGGGGCCTCCGCGTTAGAAAAGGCCCAACTCGAATGGAAAGATGTGAGTTCTCATATCACTCAAAAGACAAAATCCATTTTCATGAAACATCTCGAAACCCTCAAGGGATAAAACTTAACGCCTATTTTCAAACGGCTTCACAACGAATCATCTCTACAGTGCTAGAGCCTTGACAAATAGCTATAAAATAGCTATTATAGAAACATGCGAGCGGTTTCTGATCCTGAGATGGCCCAATGGTTAGGAGATTTCGTTCCGGATGCAGAGAATTTTGATTGGGATGAAGGAAATAAAGAGAAGAATATCAAGCGCTCATTTTTACTCGTAGAGGAGAAAAATTAAGACCTATTTCATGCCGACCCATGCGTCGGAATGAAAGGAGTATTTATGAAGGGAATATCTATTAAAAGAAGGCGTGACAAAGACGCTCAGCTGCGAGAATTCGAATCGAAGGATTTGGGGCAAGATATTGTTCGGAGCCGATCTGCCGTTGTGATTCATCCTCGGCACCGACAATTGCCAACCTCACTTCTTTTGGATCCAGCTCTGATTGAGAAACTCAGGGAAAAGGCTGACAGGCGTGGTATTGGATACCAAACGATGCTCAAAATCATCGTCCACGAACATGTGGATGAGTATTGATTCCGAAGGGACGGCTTTGCCGTTGAAAGGAGAGATCAAGATGAATGAAAGGAAACCATTGTTATCTGTGCATAACTCAAAGGAAGGAGTCAAGATAGAGATGAATGCTTATAGGGATGATACTATTGGAATCCGATCTCCCAATATTCTTATTAAAGGAATCGAGCAAAATGTCTCGGAAGGGGGATTGATTGAGCATGAAGCGAATCTTTTGATACAAGCAGGTAATAAGATGAATGCTAAAGCAAACGGTCAAATCATTAATGAAGGGAAAAACTTAGCACAGCTGGAAAACAACATGCAAGCTGAAGATGGAGGGATTATTATAAATCGAGCTATTGAAAGCAAACTGAAGGTTATCGGGTTTATCACTGTTTTAGGGATTGGAGCCGATTTGGTGAGTTGGTACTTTTTTGGGAATCATCTTTGGCGATTACTTTCATAAGGTGCTATTGGCAAAGTGTTGAACCAGAACAATGAAAAATCAAAACTCTTCAAATTTTAAGGGATCGATTCGTTGGATTTGGGGGAGTTGATCGAAATCGGCGTCGGCGCTAAGAATGTAGAGAGAGTCGTGATTGAGCATAACGGCGGCATGAATGGCATCGCGTGGTTTTAGAGGCGGGTTGTCTTGCATCAGCTCCATCGCTTTTTCGATATCGATTCGATCGACAGAAAGAATTTCTCGAGTTATCTGGATAACTTTTTCTGCAACGGCAAGTCCTTTTGATCTAAGATTTCGAACGGAATAAAAATAGAGTATTTCTTGGATAATTTCTGTGCTGATGATGAGCTCGATCTCTTCATTTTCTGATTTTCTAAGGATTTCAGCGCAAGGTTCTCGATAAAGATGTTCCTTTCCAACGGCGTAGAGGATAACGTTGGAATCTAGAAAATAGATCAATGGATGTGTCCTTTTATTTTTTCGTATTCCTGTTTCCACGGAGTGTGATCGAAGGGTTGGGGAGTGGAAAATTTCCCCGACAAGAGTTCTTGAACTGCGCTACGGCGTTGTTCTTTCTCTTTTTGAGAGATAAATTCCCGTTCGATCCAGTCGCGGAGAAACTCTCCTAAGGAGAGATGCTCTTCCTTGGCATGGGCCAGAAGGGTGTTGTATTGTTTAGGAGTTAAGAGAACTTGGGCGCGTTTGGTATATTTCATACTATTGAGAGTATAGTTTAAATAGTATTAATTGTCAAGGGGGAAAATTAATGAAAACTTTGGTGACGGGAGCGACTGGGTTAGTAGGAAATAATGTGGTGAGAATCTTGCTGGAG
>JACQOV010000047.1 GCA_016202395.1 Deltaproteobacteria bacterium | reverse complement strand
CGACTGCGTCGGATTTCACAAAAAGTCCTCAACGTACCTTCCAGGTACGTTTCCGGGCTTTTTGCTCATCCTCCTTGTCTCGGCTCAGATCATGATTTTTCGTCACGAACATAGTTTTTAGAGGTGCCCTTCCTTTACAAATCGGAAAACCTTTTCTCGATCCTTTTTTCCGGGAGACGCTTCGACCCCGCTACACACGTCCACTCCATAGGGTCGAACCTTTTGGATGACCTCCCCAACATTCTCAGGCTTGAGCCCCCCCGAAAGAATGATACGATAATTTGGAGTCCATTTCATCCCCCATTCCCAATTCCATTCTTTTCCAGTCCCTCCATACTTTGAGGAGAGACTCTCCAGAAGATAGGCTTCCGCCGGAATGGCTCGAATTTGCTCGAGATCGTTCTGTGTTTGGACTCGAATCGCCTTGATTCGCTGAACTCCTCGAAGTTGTTCCAAAAGGAGGCGATCTTCATCTCCATGGAGTTGAACCCAGTCCAGAGGAAGCTCTTTTGCCAACTCCTGGATCCTCACAGGCGATTCATTTACAAAGATTCCCACCCACTCCACTGGCTCAGAGATCGCGCGAATAATTGCTTTGGCTTGCTCGACACTCACCGATCGAGGGCTTCTCGCAAAGAAATTTAAGCCAAGAGCATCCACACCCGCTTCAACGGCCATCTCTGCATCTTCAAGGGAAGTGATTCCACAAATCTTAACCCACATACTCTCTCTCCAAAAGCTCGGCCAGTTTCTTGCCGGGATTCCCAGACGCCATCAACGCCTCTCCAACTAAGAAGGCATCTACCCCCATCTTTTGAAACTCCAAGAGCTCTTCGCGAGTATAAAACCCACTCTCGCTGACAACAACTCTCCCCTTCGGAATTTTAGGAAGAAGTCGAAGCGTCGTCTCAAGCTTAATCGTGAAGGTCATGAGATCTCGATTGTTGATTCCGAGAATCGTTGCTCCGACTCCAACGGCTCGATCTAATTCTTCTTCGGAGTGAACCTCCACTAAAGTGGCCATCCCCAGCGATGTGGAAAGGTCTAAAAGTTTTTTGGCCTGGTCATCTTTCAAAATGGCCATGATCAAAAGAATGGCATCCGCTCTAAATATCCTCGATTCGTACACCTGATAAGGATCTAAGATAAAATCCTTTCTGAGAACCGGGATTTGAACCGATCTCTTCACCTCCACCAGATCCAAAAGGGAGCCATGGAAAAATGGGGCGTCCGTTAAGACGGAAAGGGCCACGGCCCCATTCCGTGCGTAATCCTGAGCGATCTCCTCTGCGATCGCATCTCGCACAATATCTCCCCGCGAAGGAGAGGCCCTTTTAATCTCTGCAATGACACGAAGGGGAACCTCTTTCCGAGTGATGGCCTCTCTCCAATCTTGGCAGGGGGGCAAGGATTCCACCGACGAGCGGAGCTTTTCGAGCGAGAGTTTCTTTTTACTCTGCTCGATCTGCTCCTCTTTGGCCATGACGATTTTTTGTAAAATTTGCATCTCTTACACCACAGGAAATCTCTTTCGAAGCGCTTCCAATTTTTTTAGAGCCGATCCAGAGCGGATCGAATCTTGGGCCCGCTCAATCCCCTCTGTCCAATCTTTGGCCTTTCCTCCAATGAGGATTGCAGCCGCGGCATTCAAAGTAATGGCATCCGCTAAAGGGCCCTTTTCCCCTTTTAGAATGTTTATGATTCTCTCGGCGTTCTCCTGAGCGTCTCCTCCTTTCAGATCGCTCGAAACACAGCGCTTCAATCCAAACTGCTCGGGCGAAATCTCATAAGAGTGAATTTTTCTCTGCGCCAGTTCGAAAACCTTCGTCTGGCCGGTCAATGTGATCTCGTCAACGCCGTCCTCTCCATGAACGACGATCGCTCTTTCAGCGCCGAGCCGATCAAGGGTTTGCGCCATCGGTTGCAACCATTGAGGAGAAAAGACCCCCAGAACCTGTAATTTAACATGGACAGGGTTCAATAGAGGCCCCAGGAGGTTGAATATCGTTCTCACCCCAAGTTCTTGGCGGACAAGAGCCACCGCTTTCATGGCAGGATGCCAAAAAGGGGCAAAAAAGAAGCTGATCCCGATCTCTTGTAGTGATTCCACAGCGGCCTCTGGCAAACAGCTTTCGATGTTGACACCCAGAGATTGAAAAAGATCCGCGCTGCCGCAGCGGCTTGAAACCGCGCGATTCCCATGCTTCGCTATTCGAACTTGAGCTCCAGCCGCCACCAGAGCGGCAGCGGTGGACAGATTCACGGTATGCGAATTATCTCCTCCCGTGCCACAGGTGTCGACCGCGTCGGGGAATTCTCTCTTCGGCTTTTTGGCTTGCGCACGGAGAACGGAGGCGGCCCCTGCAAGTTCCTCTACAGTCTCTCCCTTCAGTCGAAGGGCTACCAGGAGGGCCCCTACTTGAGAGGCTGGCGCCTTCCCGCCGAGAATCTCCTCAAAAACTGATTCCATCTCGCCTTGAGATAGATTCTGCCTCTCAACCAATTTTTTAAGAGCAGATTGGATGGCTGTCATGATCGATTCTTTCCTTTAGAAAGATCCAAAAAATTTTTAAGGAGGGCCTTCCCCTGTTCCGTTAAAATCGACTCCGGATGGAATTGCACTCCTTCCACTAAGTATTGACGATGTCGGAGTCCCATCATATCTCCATCCTCTGAGACCGCTGAGATCTCCAACACCTCTGGAACCCCCTTTTTTTCAACTACGAGGGAATGATATCGAGTGGCTTTAAAGGGATTCGGGATGTTTCGGAAAATCGTTTTCCCATCGTGATGAATCTCAGAGACCTTTCCATGCATAAGCCGTTTTGCGGAAACAATTTTTCCGCCAAAGGCGGCTCCAATGGATTGATGCCCTAAGCAAACCCCTAGGATGGGGATTTTACCGGCAAAGCGTTGGATGAGAGGGACAGAGATTCCCGCTTCCGCCGGAGTGCAAGGACCGGGGGAGATCACGATCCGCTCCGGCTTTTTCTCCGCAATCTCTTCCAACGTGATCTCTTTATTTCGATAAACCTCCACCATCTCTCCCAGTTCACCAAAATACTGAACAAGGTTGTAAGTGAAAGAATCGTAATTATCGATCATCAGCAACATAGAAATTTCCATCTCGGTGGAAAAAGTTTACTGGGATGTTTTTTCTCGCTTCACTCGCAAGATTTTTGACCCATCTAAGGCTCGGTCGCTCGATTTCTGAACTCGGCCTGCGGCCTCAAACAGCAGAAATCGGCCCTTCGGGCACGCTCCCCTCGCCAAGAGGGGTACCCCAAAAATCTTGCAACGTTCGCTCAATAAAAACATCCCAGTAAACTTTTTCCACCTCCAGTAACAGGCATTTATTGCGTTTGTACTAACTATTGGCGTTGGCTAGCATCACAGCCCGCAGCAACGCCCTCGCCTTATTCTCCGTCTCCTCAAGCTCCCGCTCCGGATCGGAATCGGCCACAATCCCCGCTCCCGATTGAAGGAACAGTTTCCTCTTTTCTAACCACATCGTCCGGATCGCAATACAAAGATCCATATCCCCTGAAAATGAAAAGTAACCAATCGCTCCTGCGTAAGGCCCTCTGGCTACAGGTTCAAGCTCTTCGATAATCTGCATCGCTCGAACCTTGGGCGCTCCTGATACGGTTCCCGCAGGGAAAGTAGCCCTCAAAAGATCCACAGAGTCTTTTCCACTGGAAAGCTTTCCCACCACATTGGAAACAAGATGCATCACGTGGGAGTAACGCTCCACGATCATAAAATCGGTCAAGCGAATGGATCCGGTGTTACACACTCTCCCTAAGTCGTTCCGTCCTAAATCCACAAGCATGAGGTGCTCTGCCCTCTCCTTTTCATCTTTTTTAAGCTCCTCCTCCATGGCAAGATCCTCGGATACGCCTCTACCCCGAGGTCTTGTCCCCGCAATGGGACGAACCACGGCCTCTTTCCCTTCTAAACGGACCAATATCTCCGGAGAGGATCCAATGAGCACTTTCGAGCCCAAGTTCAAATAAAACATATAGGGGGAAGGATTAATCAAACGGAGCGCCCGATACAAATTGAAGCTGTTCTTCTTGTAGGGAAGCTCCATTCGCCGTGAAAGAACTGTCTGAATCACATCCCCTGCTCGAATATATTCTTTGACTCTCAAAACCTGTTGTTTAAACCCCTCACGGTCCGTGACGGTCTTCCATTTTAGTCCGTCCGCCTCAGAAAGATCGATCTGAGAAAAGGGGGAAAGCAAGCTGGGTTTCTTAAGCCGATCCAATATCTTCTCGATCCGTCTCACAGCGGCAAGGTACCCTTTTTTGCACTGCTGCGAGTCGACGTTGGGAGGAAGAGTGGCATTCGCAATAATCTTAACCGTGTGTCGTAAATTATCGAAGACCACAACCGTGTCCGTCATCAAAAAAACAAAATCCTCCCCTGGAGTTTTATCGCCGATCTTTTCAATATACCGAACACTGTCATAGCTTAAAAATCCGATCAATCCTCCCCAAAAGGGTGGAAGGTCCGGGATCGAGACTGGCTGATAACTTTTAAGGAAACCTTTCAGCGCCTGAAAGGGATCGGCAATCTTTTCTTGACGTTTTTGCCCATCGGCCCTGAGGATTTCGAGCCTCCCTTTCGAATATCTCAAAATCGCTTTAGGTTCTATCCCCAAAAAACTGTACCGAGCCCATCGTTCCCCCCCCTCCACACTCTCAAGCAAGAAGGAGGCCCCCTTTTGGGCGAGCTTGTGGTAGGCAGAGGCCGGCGTCTCGCCATCTGCCAGGATCTCACGATAAACGGGAATCACATTCCCCTTTTCCGCAAGTCGCTGAAATTCCGATTCCGTTGGGTAGATCATCTTACCGACCTATGTCCCCGACTCCAATCAATGTAAAAAGAACCTCAAACTTCTGCTCTTCTGGAACTAACGTTTTATGGAAGCCTGCGGTCACTCTCCAACACCGTCGGAGCGAGGTGTAAATTGCCTCATAACGACTCTCTTCTAAACGATCTTTTAAAAGAGAGTAGTCTAGCTCAGTTCCCAGCGCAAGAAAAGAGGTTACAGGAACTTCAAAGGCTCCGAAGAGCCTCTCCGTCTCCTCCCTTTCATACGTGACATCAAACGCCTCAGAGACCTCCACACGGGTTCGATTGCTCACCGTGAAACGATCTGAGCGAAAATAACCGACCTTAAGTCGATCGGCGCGCAAGCTATTCCATTCCACTGCCGATTCTAGGGTTCGAAGCCCTGTTCCATAGAGGTCGTAGTTTCCTTGAGCTGAAAACTTGAGAGGGGCAGTGGGAGTCATCTCCAGATTCCATAAAATGTCCGATAAGGGTTGTTCTTCGTCTAAAAAATTGTAGTGCTGCGCTAGTTTGAAATAAAGAATCTCTGAGATCTCTCCCCCCACTTTCGCGAGGAGTCGCTGGGTTAAGGAGTAAACCATGAGGCTCTTTTCTTCGATGCGATCATAACTGTCTAAGAGTGGAAGATCGTCCTGATCGACTTGGGGAGCATAGAGATAGTAAGAATTCGGCTCAAAGGCGTGGAGGATCTTTCTCTGATCTGAAATAGAAAAGACGCGATAAAAAATCGTGCCTTGAGCGCTCTTTAAGGTAAAAAGATGCCGCTCTTTAAAGGGATTCTCCCCGATCGTCAATCGATAGGCCGTTTCTGAAAAGCTGGCCTCCGGGGTCCAAGTCCACCGATCCAAAATTTGCAAAGGGGCAGAGAGGGTGTTTTTTACGACGAAGCGAGCCCCTTCACGAACCGGCTCCCCCTCCTCGAAACTTCCGCTCCCTTCTCCAACATCTCCAGTCGCCTCTATCCCATCCAGACCCAAATCGTCGAAGGCCTCCCCTGTCCGAAAAAAGTTGGCCATCGACATCGTTCCATTCCAATAGAGAGGCGCCTCCAAAAATTGAAAGCGCCTTGTAGCGATCTCGAACGCAGGGGCTTTCTGAACCGTTTGACCGGAGTCCACCTCTTTCAAGTTGTCGTAATAGGATCCGTAAAGGCTTGCAAGATATTTTTCATCCGCTTTGTAAAGATGGAGGGAGGAGGTGGTAAAAGGTCGCAACCGATCGGATTTTCCCGTTTCAAAGTCGTTAAAATAATCATTATCGCCTGGAACATCTCCATCGAGCTTTATGCCCAGTCCATGATCCAGATATTGATTGTGTTGGGCTTTGGCGCGCCAACGAAGGGCATCCCCTTCTTCCGAATCTTCTCTAAGACCCTGATCAAAGAATTCGCTTTGCCATTGTCCGTACCCCTCTTGAGTGAGTCGGTATCGATATTCAACACCTCCCCCTCCTCCCCATTGGCTGGCGTAATGAGGCGTGATCGTTAAGTCTTTCGTGTCGGAGAACGCCCAGTAATAGGGCAGTTTTGCCTCAAACCCTTTCCGTCCCGAAACGCTAAACTCCGGAAACAAGAAACCCGATTCTCGCTCCGTTTTAACAGGGAAAATCATGTAGGGAAGATACAAAATGGGGATCCCGCGCACCCAAAAAGCCCCATTTCGCGCCGTGGCATAGCCACCAAGGGTCACTTGGATCTCTTGACCGGTGATCTTCCAGCTCTCTTTCTCCTCAGGAGGACAAAGACAGGTGGTGAACGATCCTTGAACAACTCGGTAGGTATCGTCTCCCTGTTTCTCAATCCGCTCTCCGTAAAAAAGATAGGTAATCCCTTTGTGTTGCGCGGATAGCGAGCCATTGAGAATCACTCCCACTTTTTTTTGCAAATCCAATTCAACGGAATCGCTGTGCAAAGAGATCTGTTGCGCGGAGTCGGTCAGGACAACCCCTTTCTTCGCAATCACCTTTTGTTCTTTCACGTTAATGAGGATTTGCTCCGCTTTCAGGTGGACAGCATTGGATCGAATAACCACGCCCCCCTTCCCTTCATATTCATTCGCGCTCCGATTCCAGATCAGCTCTCCAGCCTCGATTTCAATAGAAGAAATAAAGTCCTCATTTTCTCCAAGCAGCTCCACCCCCCAGGAGGGATGGATCTGGATGAGGATCATGAGGAGCGCAAAACGGAGCATCAATTTTGGGAAGCAGTTGGATAAGTTCATTTTCA
Source organism: Deltaproteobacteria bacterium (assembly GCA_016202395.1). Classification (GTDB taxonomy): domain Bacteria; phylum JACQOV01; class JACQOV01; order JACQOV01; family JACQOV01; genus JACQOV01. The sequence continues at coordinate 2,648 of JACQOV010000047.1, read as the reverse complement.
AGAAGAAGTTTTAGACTCTGTTTGAACCAAAAGCAACACGATCTGCGCGATCAGGGAATTGATTCGTCGAAGGTTGCTGAGAAGGTCGAAGTGGAGGGAGCTGGTTTCAATCGCTTCAGGGTGACCTTTATGGAGACGCTCGATATGAGTTTGACTATAGCGTCGTTCCAACTCGCTCAAGTTCCGGTGATGACGCAGAACCGTCTCCGCTAATCCTTTGTCGGAGGTGACAAAGGCGGAGAGGGCCAATTCAAAATTCTCTAAAACCTTGGCATGAAAATCGGAAATCTCTTGCCAACCCGGCTCTGAGAACCGAAGCTGGTTCTCTAATTTTTTCTTGGCCAGTTCCATCAGATTTTTGTCGATCACGTCGCCGATGTGTTCGAGCTGGGTGGTCACATAGATCAACTCCATCTCTTTTTGGGCTTGTTCTCCACTCAGGGCGTTTTGCCCCAAGCGGGTGAGGAACTTTTTTATCTCTCGATCCAGATAATCGACGATGTCGTCTTTCTCCTCGATCACTTGAATCTCATGCAGGCTTCGAGCCTTAAAAGCCTCTATCGAATCTTTAAGCATACCATGGCTGATATCGGCCATCCGCTGAATCTCGCGAGTCACTTGAGCCAAGGCAAAAGCAGGGGTTTCTATCGCCCGTGCATCGATGTAGAGGGTCCGAAAAGGGGAGAGATCCTCTTCTTTCGCAGGGATCCATCGCTCTAAATGTCTAGCTCCTATCCCCAAGAAGGGGAGAAAAGCAAAGGAGATCGCAATGTTAAAGATGGAATGGGCATTCGCAATCTGGCGACAGATGTCCCCAGAGGTTAGCTCCACAAGGTTCGTAAAGGGATTTAAGAGAGGATAAACGAGAAGAACTCCTCCTATTTTGAAAAAAAGGTGGGCCCAAGCAACCCTTTTGGACTCGGTGTTCCCCTCTAAACTCCCCAAGAGGGCCGTAAAGCAGGTTCCCACATTGGCTCCAAGAACCATAGGGATGGCAATCCCCAAACCGATATTTCCCGATTGGGCAATCGAAAGGATGAGTCCAATCATGGCGGCGCTGCTATGAAGCAAAGCCGTGATCACGGCGGAAAATCCAAGAGAGAGGATCGGGTGGTCTGAAAGAAGATCTAGCAAAATATAAAGATCGCTTCCGGGATCGAGAGAGATCGTGCCCGACATAACACGCATGCCGTAGAAGAGAAAACCAAATCCTAAAATAGCCTCCCCAAGCCATCGATTCCGATCGGAACGTTGGGAAAGGATGAGGCCGACCCCTAATATGATGAGGAGCCAAGCAATGGAGGAGAGATTAAAAGAGAGGATCTGAACCGTAAAGGTGGTGCCGATATCGGCCCCCAGGATTAAACTCATCGCTTGGCGCAACGTTAGAAACCCGCTCGTTGCAAAGCTGACCATCATGACCGAGGTTGCGGTAGAGCTTTGAATGAGCGCTGTAATAAAGGCTCCTGCTCCTAATCCGACGAGGCGATTCCCACTCATTGCAGACAAAATTTTGCGAAGTCGATCTCCTGCCAATTGCTGGAGCCCTTCCCGCGTTAAGCGGAATCCGTAAAGGAATAAAGCGGTTCCCCCTAAAAAAATTAAGAAGTTCACTTTTCTCCTTTCAAAAGTTGTTGAATTCTAGGCTGATCGGCCAAGCGGATCAGCCGCTTTTTTAGATTTTGCGCCATGGCCGGCGAGAGAAGGATCATCGCTCCACGAAGCCGATGGTCCAAGGAACGCGAAGCCACCACAAACTCCTCTAAAGTGCGGCGAGTTTCTTCACCGAAACTCCATCCGTTTTCAAAGAGACGCAGTAAACGGGAACGAACCTCATCCATCGCTAGAATCTGAGCCTCCATTCGACGGTCAAAAAGAGGGGTCTCCTCCTCCAGGATCTCGGTTCTCATTCCCATCTCCCGATTCCATTCCTCTTCCGTTGCCTTGTATTCTTGGGTCAGTATTTCTAACAAGACCCGCAAAGTTTCTTCTTTTGTGGGAGATTCTTCGAGCTCTGCTAGTAATTTTATGGAATCCTTCTTTTCAATCATAAGTGTCTGTGGTTACTGCTCGATTAACATTGCCCCCGGCAGGAGTCGGACCTGCGACCTACGGTTTAGGAAACCGCCGCTCTATCCTTCTGAGCTACGGGGGCCATCTTGTTCATTAGTTCTACAGAGATTAACCCAAGGAAACCCTCCGTAGCAAGTCTAGCACTGGAGTTCTTGGTCTCACTCACGAGATTTTTGATTAATCGGTGGGAAAAGTTCGAGCGGCTCCGAAGCTCCGGTCGCACCCTTCCGGGGCGAGCCGGCGGGAAAAAGCCTTCCGGTATAACCGGCTTTCCTCGCCCGGCTCGCCCTCGGTGGGTACCCGCTCCCTCTCGCTACGTCGCCGCTTTGAACTTTTCCCCCCTCTATCAACTCACTGGAATGTCTTTTTGAAGGAACGTTACGAGATTTTTGGGATGCCCGTGAAGGGAGGTAGGTCTCTGAACAAGCGATTCATTTCGAGCCGTGCCACTGTTGCTGAGCAAAGCAGCGGAGCGGATGGCTCACAATCGGTGTCGATCCGTGAAACCTATCCTTTCCGTGCGTGTTTCTCCAGAGTGAAACTGGGGGACGTAGCTGCTTTGCGAAGCCTACAGT
>JACQOV010000049.1 GCA_016202395.1 Deltaproteobacteria bacterium | reverse complement strand
TGCTGGGACCAGTGGTTTCCAGAAGCGGCCCGCCTAACAGCTCTCCAAGGGGCTCAGATCCTGTTTTACCCCACGGCCATTGGTTGGCTCACTCGCGCAAAAAAGGAGATCACTCAATCGTACTCCCAAGCCTGGGAGATCATTCAACGGAGTCATGGCGTTGCCAATGGAGTGTATGTCGCGGCGGCCAATCGGGTCGGAATTGAAGGGAAGCTCCGATTTTGGGGAGGATCCTTTATCAGTGGTCCGTTTGGAGAGTCGATAGCTCAGGGAAGCCACGATAAAGAAGAGATCGTCATCGCTACTTGCGATCTGTCCAAAGTAGATGAAACACGCCAAGAGTGGCCTTTTCTGCGAGACCGTCGGATCGATGCCTACAAACCTTTAACTCAACGTTTCATCGATTAAATTTTCATCCTGGAAATAACAACGATGAGCACACCTCGTCAAGATGGATTTCGATGGCCCGCAGAGTGGGAACCGCATCTGGGAACCTGGATCGCTTGGCCTCATAGCCGAGGAACTTGGTTCGAGCGGCTTCAAGCCATTCCTCCGATCTGGATCGAGATGATCCGCGCGCTTCAAGAAGGAGAAAAAATCTTTCTGCTCGTCAACGATTCCAAGATGGAGGAACAGGCTCGGCAACTCCTTATTCAAGCCAGCGTTCCGCTTCAAAATATCCGCTTTTATCCGATACCGACCATCGATGCCTGGCTCCGCGACACCGGCCCGATATTTCTTGTCAAGGAAGAAAACGGGAAAAAGCGGCTTGCGATGGTCGATTGGATCTTTAACGCTTGGGGAAAAAAGTACATGGAATGGGAAGGGGACAACATTCTCCCGGAGAAAATGGCTGAACAACTGGAGCTTCCCATTTACCGTCCTGGGATCGTTTTAGAAGGAGGATCCATCGAAGGGAATGGCCACGGGACACTCCTCACCACGGAACAATGTTTGCTCAACCCGAATCGGAATCCCACTCTCTCGAAAGAGGAGATCGAAAACTATTTGAAAGAATATCTTGGCGTTCGACACATTCTTTGGCTCAAAGAGGGGATTATTGGAGATGACACCGACGGCCATGTTGATGACATCGCCCGCTTTGTGAATCCCAGCACCGTCGTCTGCGCGATCGAAGAGAGGCGAAAAGACGAAAACTACGGCCCCCTGCAAGAAAATTACGAACGTTTGCAAAGGATGACCGACGCCGACGGGAATCGACTCCAGGTGATAACACTTCCCATGCCCGATCCCGTGGAATACGAAGGGGTCCGACTCCCCGCAAGCTACGCGAATTTTTATATCGGGAATCGCGTGGTTCTGGTCCCCACTTTCGATCATCCCAACGATGGGAAAGCTTTAAACACGCTCCAAAAACTTTTCCCGGAACGACGAGTCGTTGGCATTTCCTGTAAGGATGTGGTGATTGGGCTGGGGGCTTTTCACTGCATTACTCAACAACACCCACTTACTTAGAGGGGTGGACAGGAATTTCAATGATAAACTCGGCTCCTTTCCCCACTTCACTGAAAACTTTGATCGAACCTCCATGATTTTGGATGATCCGATCTGAGATGCTCAGCCCCAATCCCGTTCCTTTCCCCACCTCTTTTGTCGTAAAAAAAGGGTCAAAGATCTTGCTCTGAATCTCGGGAGAGATCCCTGTCCCATTATCTCTAATGGAGATCCGGACCGTATCGTTCACATGCTCCGTTGTGATCCAGATATCTCCTGCGCCAGGAATGGCCTGAATCGCATTGTGAAGAATGTTCATAAAAACCTGATTCATTTGGCCTGGCAAGCAGGGAACGTGAGGAACCTCTCCAAACTCCCGATGAATCTTGACGCGAGATCCCAACTCGTACTTCAGTAAAGCTAGAGTTGAATCCAATCCCTCGTGAAGATTTGCAGGGACAAGATTCCCTTTCTCTTTCTCAGCGAAAGTGCGAAGGAGCGACACAATATCCCGCGTCCGATCCAGCCCTTCCTTGAGCGTAGACATCGCCTCCTCGATATGGGCTGAATCTTGAGAGACCTGGGCGGAATCAGAAACATTCGAAGAGATCGCTCGCGTCATCCATGGTTGGATCGCCTCCCAGCTACTCTGCAGATTTGACAAACTTAAATAAGCATAACCCATTGGGTTATTGATTTCGTGAGCCACACCCGCCACCAACTGCCCTAACGCGGACATTTTCTCCGCATGGATCAAATCGGATTGAGTCTCTTTCAATTGAATGAGCGTCTCGGCCAGTCGACGCCGAGTTCGATACTCCTGGGCGCGAAGCCCATGGACAAGATAAGAACCTGCGACCGCAATCCCCAGGGACGTTAACAAAAGCGCGTTGTAGCAGAGAAAAAGGGGGAAATCGGCAATCTCCTCGGTTAAGATCATTGGAACGAAATAAAGAAGGTAGAGAAACAGGCACACAATGAAAGTTTCTTTCGCGCTCCAAGGAATCAGCAAAGCGACCGTTAAACCGAATATAATGAGCCCCACATAATAAGGGCTGGCATACCCCTCCGCCACCTTGAGAATCGCAACTTGTACGGCTCCAAGGATTAAACAACCTGCGATGCCGAGCCATTCTAAATGATGATGCCCCCAGGAAGTGTAAACAGCGACCGCAAAGAGAGAGATTAAAATAACGCTACAGAAAATTCTCAAAGATAAAAGGACATGCCAAGATTCGGGATAGACAATAGCGTCGACAAAACCAAACAGCGGGAAAAAAAGAATTGCTAAAACGGCGCCCCACTTGAGCCGTGAGAGAGTGAGCGCTTGCGTTTCCTGACGGAAATCCGTCCATTCGGGTTTTGCCTTTTGGGGGTGAGTGACCAAACATTTCTCCTAAAGGTCTCCTAAAGGGCACCTCTAAAAAAAATTGGAGGCGGGGGGAATCGCACCCCCGTCCGAGAATTTTCAATAAAAGCGTCTACAGGCTTGCCTGGTATTAAACTTCACATCCAGGTATCCCACCAGGAGGAATCCCTGAATGCTAGCCCCACAGTGGTTTCGCTGAAGCTTCTTGAGGCGCGAAGTTTCAACTATCCGCTGTTCGACGCCCTTTTCCGCTTAGCGGAGTCTGCGGAAAGGACGAGCTGCTTAATTAGGCAGCCAGCGCCATCTGATTGTCGGCGTTTCGTTTGGTTTTCCGTCGGTTTAACGAGGAAACGGAACCTCGACCTGCGGCTCTTACCTACGATTCCCGTCGATCCTATTCGCCCCCTTTCAAACTTAAACACGCTTCTTTATTGCCCTTGCCATTTCGCGGTTGGCTTCGCGGCGACGAAGGGTATCTCGCTTATCATGCTCTGCTTTCCCTTTCGCAAGCCCGATCTCTATTTTAGCAAATCCTTGGCGATTAAAATAGAGTCGCAAGGGGATCAAGGTATAGCCTTGCCGCCGTTGTTTTCCATCCAGGCGTTCAATCTCTCGTCGATGCAATAGCAACTTCCGTGTTCGATTGGGATCATGCCCTCCCCCTCCGGCTGGAGCGTAAGGGCTGATATGAATATTGTGCAAATAAATCTCACCTCCGTGAACGCGGGCAAAACCATCCTTGAGCTGAGATCTCCCCGCTCGAAGCGATTTGACCTCACTCCCTTCTAAAACAATCCCAGCCTCCACGGTCTCCTCAATATGATAGTCGTGCCAGGCCTTCCGGTTCACGATCGCTTCAGACATAGAGTGCGAGTTTAACGTTAAAATGCCCTAGATTCAAGGAAGAGGGAGTTTGGATTGGCTTGAAAAACGCTCTGGAGTAATCATCCCTGCGGAGATGACCATCTTGAAGGCCTCCTCCACGCTCACATCTAAAGGGATCAGTTCCTCCTCGGGAACAAGCATAAAAAAACCGGTGGTCGGATTCGGCGTGGTGGGATACAACACGGCCACAAGCCTTTTCCCCACAGGGTTCGCCGGCCCTTTGTCAATCAATGTTCCTGTCACAAATCCAATCGACCAGAGCCCCTTCCGAGGATATTCAAAGAGAACAACGCGACGGAACTGATCCCCTTTATTTTTTACAAGGGCCTCTAACACCTGTTTCGTTCCGCTATAGATGGCGCGGATGAGAGGGATCCGAGAGAGAATCCGTTCCCACGCATGGAGGATCCTTTTCCCCAAGAGGTTTGTTGTGAGCGCTCCCGCCGATAAAATCAATAGAATCAGGAGAATGATCCCTAATCCAGGGATATGAACAGGAAGAAAGGTGTCCGGGATCCTCCCCAAAAAGCCATCCATCCAGTTGAGCAAACCCAGCAAGACCCATACACTGATGGCAATCGGCACAATCACAAGGATGCCCGCGATAAAATAACGCTGAAGTCTGTGACGAATATCCTTCACATTTAGACCCTGATGGTTTCGCTGGTTTCAAGCATTTGATTTTGCCGATCGACGTAAACAAGTTTAGGCTGATGAAACTCCGCTTCCGCTTCCTCTAATCCAATATACGAAGCGATAATGACGATGTCGCCACGGCTCACACGCCGCGCCGCCGCTCCGTTAACGCAGATCTCACCGGACCCTCGCGCTGCCTCAATGACATAGGTTGTGAGCCTCTCCCCATTGGTCACATTGTAGATCTGCACCTGCTCAAACGGCCTGAGATCGGCCGCCTCCATCAAGAGCCGATCGATGGAGACGCTCCCTTCATAATCGACATTAGCGTCCGTAACAGTGGCTCGATGGATTTTGGATTTTAGCATGGTTCGTTGCATGATGCACCTCCTCTTGCTAGAAAATCAAAATATTGTCAATCAAACGCGTTTTCCCAATCCTTGCAGCAACGGCCGCAACGGCCTTCCGCTCAATCATGGAGATCGGCTCCAAACTTTCGGCATCCCGAATCTCAAGGTAATCGATCTGAATCTTCGGTTCCTCGCAAATCCCCTTCTGAATCGCATGGAGAAGCTTGGGAACCTCCCGCTGGCCAGATCGATATTGTTTCAATCCTTCTTCAAGCGAGCGGTGAAGCACTGTGGCAACCTTTCGCTCATCGGAAGAAAGATAAACATTGCGAGAGCTCATCGCTAAACCATCCGATTCGCGCACGGTTGGAACCCCTACAATCTCGGTGTCAAAATTGAGATCTTCGACCATTCGGCGCAGGGTCGCCAATTGTTGATAATCTTTTTCTCCAAACAAAGCGACGTGAGGTTTTACAATGTTAAAGAGTTTTGCCACGACGGTGGACACTCCATCAAAATGCCCGGGGCGGGAGGCTCCGCAGAGCCCTTGCGTCACCTGTTCCACGTGAACGGTCGTCTGGAAATGAGCGGGATACATCGAGGAGGCTTCGGGCGCAAAAAGGAGGTCGATCCCCTCTTCCCTTGCGATCGCGCAGTCCCGATCCCAATCCCGCGGATAACGTTCCAAATCTTCTGAGGGACCAAATTGGATGGGGTTCACAAAGATACTTAAAATTAAAAGATCCCCTTTTTTTCTCCCCTCTCGAAGCAGGGCGCGATGTCCATCGTGGAGATATCCCATCGTTGGAACAAAAGCGATCCGCTTCCCCTCCCTACGGATTTGCTCAGCCCCTTTCTGCATGATTGCTATGTCTCGAACCACCTTCATGAATACGAATGCCTCTCCGTTGGGAACTTCCCGCCTCGAACCTCCTGAACATACTCCTGAACCGCTTTGGAGATGAGCGCCCGTCCGTCGCAATAACGTTTCACAAACGTCGGCTGAAAATCCCCCAAAAGACCCGCAAGGTCGTGAATCACCAAAACCTGACCCTCACAATGAACCCCCGCGCCGATCCCAATCGTCGGAATGGAGATCGATTTTGTCACTTGCGTTGCCAGATCGGCAGGAATCCCCTCCAAAACCAATGCAAAAGCTCCAGCCTCTTCCACCGCTTTAGCATCTCCTAACAATCGCTCTCTTTGAGAGCGGTTTTTCCCTTGAACCTTGTATCCCCCCATCTGGTGGATCGACTGGGGGGTTAGTCCCACATGCCCCATGACAGGAATCCCGATCGAAACTAAACTCTGAATCGTTTCAGCCATCGGCGCTCCCCCTTCCAGTTTCACCGCATCACTCCCACCTTCTTTTAATATTCTTCCCGCATTTCGTCGGGCTTCTTCAATAGAGCCTTGATAACTCATGAAGGGCATGTCGGTCACAATAAGGGCCCTTTTGCGCCCTCGCACCACGGCCCGCGTGTGATAAATCATCTCCTCCACCGTAACAGGCAGAGTGTTTTCATAGCCCGAAAAAACCATCCCAACGGAATCCCCGATCAACAACACATCGACTCCTGCCTCATCGAGAATTTTGGCAAAGGGATAGTCGTAGGCGGTGAGCATGACGATCTTTTCGCCCCGCTCTTTCATCTTTTTTAGATCTGTGGTGCGAACCCTCGGCGCCATCTTTCACCCCCGTTTAAAATAAAAAAACCTCTCGGACCTAAATCCGAGAGGTTTTGAGAAAAGACACAAGGCTGCCTTTATTCAAATCTTCCGTCTCGGTCCGAAACTATCGTGATCCAAGCGGTATGTAATGTTGCGTCCCGTGCTTAACGCTCGTTATTTTTTTGACCAACTGGGTTAAATCCTCAGGATCGTTTACAAAATCGATCTCGGAGGTATTCACCACTAAAAGGGGCGTCTCCTCATACCGAAAAAAGAACTGATGGTACAGCTCAATCAATCTCTCCAGATACTCTAACGAGATCCCATTCTCAAACTCCATCCCGCGTCGCCGAATCCGATCCCAAAGGACCTCGGAGCTCGCTTGCAAATAGATGACTAAATCCGGCCGCGCCGTCTGTGGATCGAGGAGCTTGTACAACCGATCATAGAGCGCGAGTTCGTTCTCATCAAGATTGAGACAAGCAAAAATTCGATCCTTCGAGAAAAGATAATCGCTAACAACACCACTCTGAAACAGATCCGGCTGCAAGAGCTCTTTCTGCTGCTGAAACCGACTGAGCAAGAAGAATATCTGAGTCTGGAACGCGTACCGAGTTCGATTATCGTAGAACTGCTCTAGAAATGGATTCCGATACGCCTCTTCCAACAGCAACCGAGCATTCAATGGCTCCGCGAGGAGCTCTGCCAAGCTTGTCTTTCCAACCCCGATCGGCCCCTCAATCGCAATATATCGAGGAAATCCAGAGTGCATAAAGCTAACAAAATCAGCGCTAAAGATCAAGCTTTTAAGGTTCTACGATCGATCGCCCAATCTGCGGATACGGCTTCAAAAACCAACGATCCCCTGTGCGAATCCATCGATCTTTCCGCCAAAAAGTCCTCCAGGTAAAGACGTAGTAACGCCCTCGAAGGGCAACAATCGTTTCCGCCTCTTTCCCCTCCGAGAAGAATTCCACTTCCGTGACGCGATAATCGAGGATACGCCGATTCTGAAGCCTCTTCTCCCGCATCTGCCACAGAAGATCGGCAATGTACAACGAGGTGTCGGAGGGGCTCTCGAAGAAAGGCTCTAGATCCGGACGGGTGTGGCGACTGGCAATATCCTTCTGCATCAGGAGTTGGTAAAAGGTGGCTGCGTTCTCAGCAACCCCTCTCCCCTCTTCTGAAAGAGAAGCGGAATCCACCGGCTCCGGCCCATGAGCGCATCCTACCAAACCTAGCCACAACACAAGAAAAGGAATAAAATCTCTTTTTCTCATCGGAATGGCACTATACCGAAACCTCTGCCGGAGCGCAATCACTTTTCACTTCCCTTGACATAGCTATATGAAATAGCTATTATAGCTACCATGAAGTGGAGACAAGTCAATACCGCTCAAGCCAAAAATCAGCTAAACCGACTCCTGGAGGAGATTCAAAAATCTCATAAGCCCCTGATTATAGAAAAGAGGGGGGAACCGATCGCTGCCATCATTGATATTACCACCTACCGCGAGAAATTAGGGGGGGAGTTCTCAGGGCTTGGCGATCGTCTTTTGCAGGATCTACTGAAGTTTCATCACTCTATCCTCGAAGAGCAAGGAGTGGCTTCCACCGGAGACAGCGTTGAACTCCTTCAAGAGCTTCGGAGAGAAAGGTAGTAATCCTTCCATTATGATTTGCGTGGATGCCTCTCTCATACTCAAATGGATCACCCCTGAAGAGGATAGCGACTCTGCTCTTAAACTCTATAAACATTGGCAACGCCAGAAGGAAATTCTTATCGCCCCCACTCTTTTGGATTATGAAGTGGGTTCTGTTCTCTGCAAAAAGGTCCAGCGAGGCTTGCTTGCTCCTCATCGGATGACCCCGACGCTGGCTTTTTACCGCAGGATTCCCATCCAATTATTTTTTGAGCCCGATCTATTGGAAAAAGCCGTTGCCTTGGCTCAGGCCTTCCAAGAATCGACGATCTATGACTGCGCCTACCTTGCGTTAGCTCAGATGAAAGAGACAGAGTATTACACCTGTGATCGACGGTTTTTCGAGAAAGTTACAGGCCCCTTTCCCCAGGTTAAATATTTTAAAGATTAAGACAAGGCCTGGACGATGCGGGAGAAGTCGTCGAGGCTCAAGGTTTCGGCGCGACGTTGAGGATCGATCCCTGTTTTCTTAAAAAGGGCCTCCAATGCTGATTTTGCAAGGCCTAACCCTTTGAGGGCATTCCCTAAAGTTTTGCGGCGCTGGCCGAAGGCGGCTCGCAAAATTCGATCCCATCGCTGCCATTCCTCATCTGAAAGATATTTTTGTGTCGGCTCTAAATGGAGAATTGCAGAGTCCACTTTCGGGGGAGGATTAAAATTCCATTTTCCGATTCGAGCACAAAGTTTAATGTTCGCATGAAGCTGGGTCCAAACCGAGAGAATCCCGTATTCTTTGCTTTTAGGTTTAGCCCGAAGACGATCGGCGACCTCTTTTTGAACCATTAAGGTAGCGCTCCGGATCTCTCCCCATTGACGAAGCAAATGAAATAAGATTGGAGAGGTGATCGAATATGGAATGTTCGCCACAACCCTGTAGGGAATCTCTCCGGCCTGGACGAGCTCTGAAAATGGGAGGCTTAAAACATCGGCTTCGTAAATGTCCACTTGAGGCCGAGACTCAAAACGCTTTCTCAAACCTTGGCAAAGTTGTGGATCAACCTCGATCGCAACAACGCGACGGGCTTTCTTCGACAAAGCCTCTGTAAGAATCCCCTCTCCCCCGCCGATTTCGATGACGACATCCTTGGGGCCTACTTGGGCCCATTCTACAATCCGCTCTGCAAGCGGAGCCGAGTTGAGAAAATTCTGTCCGAGATGTTTTTTAGGACGGGGCATGGATCTTGTGAACCATCGTGGCGTAAGGATTAAGACTCAACGGAGATCTCTCCCCTCGAACCAAAGAATGATAACCGAGAGCGGCAATCATCGCCGCATTATCGCTACAAAGGGATGGAGACGGAAAGAAAACGGCAATGTTCCGCTCCATGGCTCCTCGGCTCACCTCTTCCCGAAGCCGACGATTGCAAGCGACCCCTCCGGCAACCACCACAGCCTCTGCGAAGAACGCCTCCCAAGCCCTCCAAAGTTTGAGGGTCAGGGCCTCCACAATCGATTCTTGAAAACTCGCCGCGATGTCCGGCAAAGCAGGTTGCAGATCGGCTTGAGGGAAACGGGAAACACATTGATTTAGAGCCGTCTTGAGGCCACTAAAACTAAAATGATACCCCTCTTGATTGGAGAGGCCCCGCGGGAAACGGAACGCTTTCCGGTTTCCCGTTTGAGAGAGTTTATCGATAAGAGGCCCTCCGGGATAACGGAGCCCCATCGCTTTGGCCCCTTTGTCGAAGGCCTCCCCAGCGGCGTCGTCTAAAGTTTTTCCCAAAAGTTCATATTCGCCAACCCCTCGAACAAAATAGAGATTGGTGTGACCTCCAGAAACAACTAATCCTAGGAAAGGAAAAGGGATCTCCGGATGCTCCAAAAATGCCGACATCAAATGGGCTTCGAGATGATCCACCCCAGTAAAAGGGACACTTAAGGAATAAGCGAGCGATTTTGCGAAGGTGAGCCCCATCAAAAGGGCTCCTGCCAAGCCAGGGCCCGCCGTGACGGCAATCCCCTCTACATCGGTTAAATCGATGGCAGCCTGATCTAAAGCCTCCTGGACGACGGGAAGAAGGTTTTTTACGTGAGCGCGGCAAGCTAGCTCTGGCACAATGCCACCAAATGGATTGTGGATTTCCACTTGCGAAGCAATCACATTGGATAAAATCTTTTTCCCGTCCTCCACCACGGCGGCCGAGGTTTCATCGCAAGAGGTCTCGATACCCAGGATTTTCAAGTCCAAATTCCTCCCCTTAATGTAAGGGGAGGTCAGGAGGGGTTACTCATGAGTTTCTAACTCCCCCTAACCCCCTCTTATTCTAAGAGGGGGAATTTACAGGTCTTTGAGTTTCTCTTCCGCGACTTTGGCTTGCTCGGAGTCGGGGAATTTACGAACCACTTCTTGGAAAAAGAGGCGGGCATCTTCTTTTTTACCCAAAAGCAAAAAGGCCTGCCCCGTGCGCAAAAGAGCGGCAGGCGCTTTGGGGCTCTCAGAAAAATTGCGGCTCACTTCATCAAACTTGAGGATGGCGCGATCGTATTCCCCCAAAGCATAGTGACACTCCCCAATCCAATAGAAAGCGCTGTCTTTGTATTTTGTATCGGGAAACTGTTGAAGCAATCGCTCAAATTTTAGCATCGATTGAGAGTAGTTTCCTCCCTTGTAGGAAGACGTCGCGTCCTGATAAGCCTCCTCTTCATTTTTCCAACTCACCGTCGGCGCTGAATGCTTCATCCCAAGAACTTTTTCTTCAACCACATTCAAACGGGTCTGGATATCGAGGAGTTGGTTCTCTTGATAAAAGCCCCTCTCCTCGATGAGCCCTTGCAAACGCTGAAGCTCCACACGAATCTCCGAGACCTCTAATTCCAAGTTGGCCAATGTGTCTCGAACCGACCCTTCATCTCCAACCACCTCACCGGAGAGTTTGTCAACCCTCTGTTGGAGACGAGCCAGATCCTCTCGCACCGGGGTCACCCCGGTAAGCGTCCCACAAGAAGTCACTCCCAATAGTAAAACAAATTTAATAAACTTTTTCATATCTTCTCCTCATTCTTGTGTTTGCCACAACCGCCCCGACCAGTCCGGAGCCGTCTCATTGGCGCGAGTGCGCGTTAACCGTTGTAAATTAGAACCACTGGCATTCATGATGTAAAGATCGTAATTCCCCTCTCGATTTGAAGAAAAAATGAGATACCTTCCATCGGGCGACCACGAAGGGCTCTCTTCATTCGAATCGGTTTGCGTCAATCGTTTGAGATCCTTCCCCAAGGTGTCGATCGTATAAATCTGGAATCGATTCCCCTCCAGGCTCGCGTACGCGATTCGATCCCCTCGAGGGGACCACACCGGCGAAGCATTGTAATTCCCTTGAAAAGTGATCCGCCGGGCCTCCCCCCTTCTCACATCCATGATGTAGAGCTGCGGCGATCCCGCTCGATCACTGACAAAAATGATCTGATCTCCATCGGGAGACCAACGAGGAGAAACATCGAGTGCCCAATCGGAGGTGAGCCGCCGCGACTTCTTGTTGGAGAAATCCATCACGTAGATATCAGAATTTCCCTTCTGGGTCAAAGAATAGACAACCCATTTCCCATCGGGAGAAAACTCCCCTCCCATTTGTAATCCGGGTTCCACCACAAATTTGATATCCTCTCCATGAATGAGATCATGGATCAAAAGATCGGGATCCCCATAACGATACGTGGTGTAGAGGATTCGCATCCCTGTGGAGGACCATCGAGGAGAGAGATTGATCGCCTTATTTTGAGTCACCGCCACTATCTCAGTCCCATCCATCTCCATCCGGTAGATCTCTTTGTTCCCGGTTTGGTCCGAAACGTAGGCGATCTGGCTCCCAAAAGGCCCCGCCTCCCCCGTGAAAGCGGCAAGGATCTCGTTGGCAAAGCGATGAGCAATCGCTCGGAGGTGCTCCGGTTTTCCGGTGTACCGTTTCCCCACGGTCATGCGGGCTTGAGCAATGTCGTAGAGGCGAAGCTCAATCCCAAATTCCCCTTCTTCATTTCGTTGATAGCTCCCCACCACCAAACCATCCGCGCCAATCAACGACCAATCGCGATAATGAAGCCAGTCCTCTTTGGAAAAATCCTCCGGCCTCCCCGCCAAAAAAGCTTGAGGGTTGAGGACCTCAAAGAGCCCCGACATCTCCAGATCCTTGGAGATCACCTTCGGAACGGCACTGGCCCATGCGTGAGGAGAATCAGGACTCAACAGATCGAGATCGAGCAGCGCAACATTCCATCGCCGAATCTCTGGCGAGGTAATATCAATAATCACCTTCTCCGCCCCCGATACACTCCAAACTGTAAAAAATATTAATACAACCGTGGAGAGGGCCCTAGCGGGTGGCATGGGGCGGGGCCCCCCCAGGCGCGCGGACCGTGGAGCACGCCTGGGGGAAGCCCCATGACAGGACCCGCTAGGCCCTCTCCACCCAGTCCTCCTAGTAATCTTTTGCACTAAACCTAAAAACAACCTCTTTCTCCTTCCCCGCAACTGAAGATGGAATCGAAGGCAGCGGCGAAGCTCCCCTCACCGCCCGAGTCACCGACTCGTCAAAAGCAACATCCCCAGAGCCTTTCTCAATCTTAAAAGAGATAATCACGCCATCTCGACGCCAGCGCACAAGCATTTCTGTCTGAAGATCGTTCCTCTTGGCCTTCAAAGCCATATCAGCTGGCATATGCCAAAACCGCTTCATATGTTCATAAAGCTCGGCATGATAGGCATCTGCAATCGATCCTCCGCCACTACCAGAAACCCCAACACGCTGCTGAATATCGGAAATGGCGGACCGAAGCCGAGAGGCTGGATCTTCAGCCCTTGTCTTCGAAGGCGTGGGAGTTTTCGGAGACTCCATCTTGGGAGTTGGCCTTTGTTTTGCAACGGCCTCCTTAACCTCTTTGACAGCCGATGAGGTTGCAGGTTCCGAAGGTTTTGTCACTCTACCCGCAGGCGCTTGCGTTGGAAGGCTCACCAAATCGACCATGATCGGGTTAAAGACCTTCTCTTTTCCCCAATGCCCCCAATGGCTCACCACCACGGAGAAAAGAAGGGTGTGGAGAGAAAGGGACAGAAACACCATCCTCATGAACGAACGATTTAGCGAAGACTGCCCCCGTAATGTCATGAGGCGCCCCTATTTTTCAGGAGGTTGAGTGATCATTCCCACTCGATCCAAACCGGCTTTTCGAGCCTCTGCCAAAACCTCTACCACATATCCATAAGGGACCTCTCGATCGGCCTTCAAGAATAGATCCTTGTTGGACCGCTGGGCATAGATCGCTTTTAATTTTTCTACAAGTGAGGAATAAGGGATCTCCTGTTTCTCCAAAAAGATCTGGCGATCCTTTCGGATCGTCATCACCAATTTATCCTCTTCAGGAGTAATTGGCTTTGCAGCCGCGCGGGGAAGATTCACCTCAATCCCTTGAACGAGAAGAGGGGCTGTGATCATAAAAATCACGAGCAACACCAACATCACATCCACAAACGGCGTCACGTTGATTTCGGCTAGTGTGTGGAATCCTTTGGTTCGACGACTTCTCATGATCGATTTGCGAGTTGATCCACAAAATGTGAAATAAAACGCTCCAACTCACGATCCATAATTTGAACACGCCTTAAAAGTAGATTGTATCCAGCAACAGCTGGAATCGCGGCAAAAAGCCCCATCGCTGTGGCGATCAGAGCCTCCGAAACTCCAGGAGCCACAACGGCGATGCTTGCAGCCCCTGTCGCTCCAATGCTATGAAACGATTCCATAATCCCCCACACGGTTCCAAACAATCCAATAAAAGGGGCCGCACTTCCGGTGGTCGCCAAAAAAGTGAGGTATCGCTCCAATCGGTTCATTGCGGAGGAAGCGACCCGTTCCATCGAGCGCTCTACCGCTCTGCGCCCTTCAGAATCGAGAGAAACTTCATCCTTTTTACGACTCCCAGAGCTATTTTGGCGCTGCACCTCGTCATAACCCTCTCGATAAACCTCAGCCAATGGGGAAGCCATGAGATCTTTGGCCAAGCGATAGAGCCTTTCCCATCCCCCATTCGAAAAGGTGCTTAAAAATTTTGCAGAGGCTCGCCCTGCGCGACCGATCTCGCTCCACTTATAGAAAAGAATCGCCCAAGTGAATATGGAAAGGGAGAGCAAGAGCCCTAACACAATTTTCACAACAAGGCTCGTTCCCAAAATTAAATGGAGAATCTCCCCCGAAACCAACGTTGCGGGATTCAAAACCGTAGTTTCCATGACGAGAGGTAAGATAATGAAATCAACTTTTGAAGTCAACCCTACCTTACTAAAACTCCCACCCCCACGAAAATCGAATCAGATTGTCACTGGTCTCACTTAGCCCAATCGCAGCGCCTAAATGAGCCATCATCTCTTTGCCAAAATGATACATAACGCTCGGTTGAAGATAATGCTCCTGCCGAGAAGGCTCAATATCAAACGCTTGGGTGTCTCCTAATCCACCCAAAAGTTCCAATCCCAAAGCTGCGGGGCGAAAAATAGAGAAGGGAGAGGATCGATACTCTTCCTTTTCACCCGTTTCCGTGCCGCCATGATGATGTTGATAATGAGGACCTTGCAATCGATAAAGCAATCCCATCGAATAGCCGAAGGCCGTTTCTCCGGAATGGAGATCGCTCTCGTTAATCCAGTTCAACGCGGCAGTCCAAGAGGCGAAGTCCTGAGATAAGATCGCGCGGCTTTCTATAATTCTTTCGCGAGAAGGTTCTTCTCCGTCTTCTTCATAAGGGGGCCGGATCCAACCACTGACTTCCATCTTGTAGCGGGTTTCAAGATCGAGATCTTCATACTCCACATAAACCATGGGATTCAGAGGGATCTCCTTTTTAAAAAGGCGATATCGGGCTTCCAAACGGTATCCTGTAAATTTGGAATCGCCCGTTCCAACATCTTGGAACGCCTCGGCCATGGCCTCTAATCCCCACTGAGACGTGGGAGCATATTCGAGTTCTAGCATCTGAGAAAAATAGTTTCCCTGCCCTTCTTCATCACGCTTCGTCTGAGAAGGGAGAGTGAAGTCGTTCATCAACATCACCTCGAATTCCCCAGCTTCCAGATGGTGAGTGTAGGTGGTAAACATTCCCCCACCGGCAAAGGCCGGCAGAACAAGGGCGCTCTGTAACCACACCCCAGCCCATAACAAAACTCTCTTTAACGATTTCATGGATCTTTCCTCCTTTTGAGCGGAATCGCTCTGTAGATTGTTCATACTAATGAAATAAAATTCCATTTTATAAATACAAATAACATAGTTTAATTAAGTAGTTAAGTTTACAAATCCGCACTAAAATCTACCATCAATAACAGTACCTATTGAAATAATATTTCAAGTTATACACAACGCGTCATCCCCTGTCAAGAGGCCATGGCGCACTTTTTTTACACAAGGGTAGACCGGCTCCGAAGATTTATGCTAGGATCACCCCACTTCAAATTTTGTGAAGGAGGAAATCATGGCGATTAAATCGGACCGATGGATTCGGAAAATGGCGTTGGAGAAAAAAATGATCGAGCCGTTTGAGGAAAAGCAGGTTCGCCAAGGAGTCATTTCTTACGGCTTGTCCTCTTACGGCTATGACATGCGCACCGCCGATGAATTCAAAATTTTTACGAACATTAATACCACCATTGTTGATCCCAAAAATTTCGATTCTCGTTCTTTAGTCGATTTCAAAGGAGAATGTTGCGTTATCCCGCCGAACTCTTTTGCTCTAGCCCGCTCCGTGGAGTACTTCCGGATTCCTAGAAGCACCCTCACGATTTGTTTGGGCAAAAGCACGTATGCGCGGTGCGGAATTATTGTGAATGTGACCCCTTTTGAGCCGGAGTGGGAAGGCTATGTCACTATTGAGATTTCTAATACGACTCCGCTGCCTGCGAAGATTTACGCTTTTGAAGGAATCGCTCAGGTCCTCTTTTTCGAAAGCGACGAAGCATGCGCCATTTCCTATGCCGATAAAAAAGGGAAATATCAGGCGCAAAAAGAGCTGACACTCCCTAAAATATAAGGCACTTGACAACCCAAATGAGCATCGGTATGTTAGCCACGTATTTTACAACCAGGAGGAAAGAATGAAAAAGGGACGGGTTCTTACGATTATCTTAATGAGTTGTTTATCATCGATCTCTGCTCTCTATGCGGCAGGCGATGCAGCTAAGGGAGAACAGACTTTCAAAGCGCAATGCATGATCTGTCACGGTGAAAAGGGGCAAGGAGACGGAGCGGCAGCGGTGGCTCTTAACCCTAAACCCAGAAATTTTTCAAGTGAGGAGTTCTGCAAGGCAGATGTCGTTGCTTTAAAAACTTCTATAAAGAACGGAAAGAACGCGATGCCACCGTTTGGAAGCGCTCTATCCGCAGAACAGATTGAAGATGTCTTCGCTTATGTGAGGAATTTCTGTCCGAAAGCGGCTAAATAAAACATCCTGATAAAGACCGATGCCAAAACCAGAACTAAAATTCTCCAGAGACCACCTCTGGGTCCGTGTGAAAGATGACACTGCCACCATTGGCATCTCCGACTATGCTCAGGAGGAACTCGGAGAGATTGTTTTTGCGGAGATTCCTGAGATTTCTGATGAGATCGACAAGGGAGAGTCGTTCGGAGAGATCGAGTCCACAAAGACCGTCACGGAACTTCTGGCCCCCATCAGCGGAACGGTGACGGAAATCAACCGAAATCTAGAGAATAACCCCGCTCTGATCAACGAGGATCCTTACGGATCAGGCTGGCTCATTGAGATTGAACCCCTCGATCTGGAGGAGCTCGGAGACCTTATGTCGCCTGAAGAGTACGACAGTTATATCGAAGAGAAATAATAACCCCCTCTATCTCCCCCTTATTTTAAGGGGGAGAACAAGAGGGGGTTAAATGGAAATTGTCTGTTAGGCGCGTTTGTCGAGCGGAATATACTTCCGAACTACAGGCCCCGTATAAATCTGTCGTGGCCGAGCAATCTTTTGTTCCGAGTCTTTAAGCATCTCTTCCCATTGAGCCATCCATCCTGGCACTCGCCCAATGGCAAACAAGACGGGAAAGAGCTCCATGGGAAAGCCCATCGCTTGGTAGATCAGGCCGGTGTAGAAATCGACGTTGGGATAAAGTTTCCTTTGAACAAAATAATCCTCGTTTAACGCAATCTTTTCAAGCTCCAAAGCGATATCCAGCAGCGGATTGCGGCCTGTCACCTCGAAAACATGCTCCGCGATTCTCTTGATGATTTTAGCTCGAGGATCATAGTTTCTGTAAACGCGATGGCCAAAACCCATCAAACGCCTTTCCCCTTTCTTGACCGAATCGATGTAACCTTTAACGTTATCTATGGAACCGATTTCAGCCAACATTCGCAGAACCTGCTCGTTGGCTCCCCCATGAAGTGGACCATAAAGAGTTGCCACCGCGCCGGCCGCCGCAGAGAAAGGATCCACATGGGAACTTCCGATACAACGGATCACATTGGTGCTGGCATTCTGTTCATGATCGGCATGAAGAATCAGAAGAACGTCCAAGGCTTTCTCTAAAATCGGGTTAGGGTTATACTTCCGCTCGACCATTTTAAACATCATACTCAAGAAATTTCCGGAATAACTCAAATCATTATCAGGATAAACGTACGGTTTCCCAACACTGTGACGATAAGCGAGAGCCGCCAGCGTGGGCATCTTCCCAATCAATCGCACCACCTGAAGCCGACGGCACGCGGGATCATCGATGTTTTTAGCATCGGGATAAAAGGTGGAGAGGCCGGAGACGGTGCTTACCAAAATCCCCATCGGATGGGCATCATGATGAAAACCATCCATGAATTTTTTGATGTTCTCATGGAGCATGGTGTGTTGCGTGATATCCTGTATCCAAACCCTCAGTTGAAACTTCGAGGGGAGTTCTCCATGAATCAAAAGATAGGCTACCTCGACAAAGGTGCTATTTTCAGCAAGCTCTTCAATAGGATATCCCCGATACTGAAGGATCCCTTTATCTCCATCAATAAATGTGATCGCACTTCTACAGGTGGCGGTATTTAAGAAAGCGGGGTCATAGCTCACCATCCCAAAGTCGCTTTCATCGATCTTGACCTGACGCAGATCCATCGCCCGAAGGGTGCCAGACTGAATAGGAATCTCATACGAGCGCCCGGTCCGGTTATCGATAAGCGTCAGCGTTTCCTCTTTTTTCGCGTTTTTCACCATTTAAACTCCTTTTTACAAATGCAAGAAATGCTTCTGAGACGAGGCGGCCGACTGAAGCCGAGCGAAGCGTACTTGAGACGTACGCTGAGCGAGCGCTGAAGAAGGCCAACGAAGTATCAGAACATTTATTGCGTTTGTAGAGGCCTCGTAATCGCCCCTTCAGACGCAGAGGACACCAGAGAAACATATTTAGCAAGAACGCCTGCTTTATAACGAAGCGGAGGTTGCCTCCACTTCTTGAGCCGTTTTTTAATTTCAGCCTGACTGAGATCTACTCCCAGTCGACGTCGATCCGCATCGATCGTTATTTTATCTCCGTTCCGCAATATTGCAATAGCTCCTCCCACTTGAGCCTCCGGAGCCACATGCCCCACCACTAACCCATGCGTCCCTCCGGAGAAACGGCCATCGGTGATCAATCCCACAGACTCCCCCAAACCTTTTCCTGCAATGGCTGCAGTGACTGCGAGCATCTCCCGCATTCCCGGGCCCCCTTTAGGGCCTTCATAGCGAATCACAACCACATCGCCTGCTTGAACTTTATCTTCCATGATCGCCTCAAAACACTTCTCCTCCGAATTAAAAACACGAGCAGGCCCCGTAATGGCATGTCGTTTCAAACCTGCCGTCTTACAAACCGCCCCCTCCGGAGCCAGGTTCCCTTTGAGAATGACAATGGGACCTATCTCACTAAAAGGGTTCTTAAAATCTCGCACAATGTTCTGCCCTGCGGCCAACGATTCCACCTCTTTAAGATTTTGGGCCAAAGTTTTTCCTGTGACAGTCAAACAATCTCCATGGAGCAGACCTTCTTCTAATAGCCTCTTCATCACACCATGGCCTCCACCCACTCGATCGAGATCGGCCATCACATATTTTCCACCCGGCTTCAAATCCGCCAGATGCGGCACCTTCCGGCCAATCTTGTCAAAATCATTCATCGAAAGCCGCACTCCGACCTCTTTGGCAATCGCCAAAAGGTGAAGCACTGCGTTCGTGGATCCCCCCAAAGCATTCACCAAAGCAATTGCGTTTTCAAACGCGGGACGTGTCAGAATATCTTTCGGAAAAATCTTTTCCTTGAGCATCTCCACAACTCTTTGACCCGCCCGATAACAATCTTGAAGTTTCCGATCGCTCTCGGCAGGCATCGAGGAGCTCCCCGGCAAGCTCATGCCAAGGGCCTCAATGGCCGAGGCCATGGTGTTAGCGGTATACATCCCACCACAACTTCCCGCTCCAGGGATGGCGTGACACTCAATCTCCTTAAATTCCTCACGATCGATTTTCCCAGCCTGAAATTCTCCAACGGCCTCAAAAATGCTCACAATATCAATATCACGGCCTCGACAATTTCCGGGAAGGATTGTTCCACCATAGACAAAGACCGAGGGAACATTCAGGCGAACGATGGCCATTAAACAGCCGGGCATATTTTTATCGCAACCCCCAATGGCCACCATCGCATCGTAGCGCTGAGCGCCACCCACGATCTCAATCGAATCGGCGATTATCTCACGACTGGGGAGCGAGAAATGCATCCCCTCATGTCCCATCGAGATCCCATCACTCACGGTGATCGTATTAAAAATCTGCGGCGCTCCACCGGCATCGCGAGCCCCTTGTTTAGCCTTCTCAGCCAGTTTTAGAATGTGGATATTACAAGGAGTGACCTCTCCCCAAGTGCTTGCAATCCCCACCATCGGCTTTTCAAAATCCTCGTCTTTGAATCCAACGGCGCGAAGCATCGCCCGATTTGGGGCGCGGCGATCCCCTTCCGTCACCATCGAACTCCGGATTTTAAGATTTCTCGGTGTAAAATTTTCGTCCGTTTTTTTCCTCATTGGCACCTTTGTTGTTACCAAAACTCCCTCTTTAAAGCAAGCACATCCTGGGTGAAGAGGTGAGGGGGTTGACTCCACTCCTGGCAAATTCTATATTTACAAACAAGGAACCTTCTTGAGCCCAACGGTTTTGCGATATCGAAATTACCGGTTTTTCTTCTTTTCCCGGGAAGAGGAAAGAATGCACGTTCACGTGTCAAGCCCCGAAGGAGAGGCCAAATTCTGGCTGGAACCCAAGATAGCTGTGGCTCGAAACTACGGCTTATCACGAAAACAGTTGAATCAAGTTCAAAAGGTCGTGGAGGAATATAAAAATGAGATCACAAAGGCATGGGAAAAGCACTTCGGAAGTTGAAGTGATAAACATCTCAAATCATGGAATTTGGCTATTTGTAAAAGAAAGCGAGTATTTTCTGCCTTTTGAAGAATACCCATGGTTCAGAAAGGCCAAGGTCAAAGAGATCTATAATTTGAAACTTCTGCAAGAACATCACCTTTACTGGCCTGACTTAGATGTGGATCTGGAACTGGAATCTTTAGAACATCCTAATGAGTATCCATTGATATTTAAAAATTAGGCCGTAAGCACACAGGAAAATCACGAGCGGAGGAGGTTTAAGGCGGAGCCGGCGTGGAACCATCGGATTTGTTCCGGCGTCAAGCTGTGATTTAAAGTAAGTTCCTCGGTTTTCCCATCGGCGTGATGAAGCACTGCCCTCATAGGTTTCCCACTCTGGAGCGCAGAAAGTCCTACAATGCTGATTTTATCGGTCTCTTGAACCTTGTCATAATCGGAAGCGTTAGAAAAAGTGAGCGGCAAGATCCCTTGCTTCTTGAGGTTCGTCTCGTGAATCCGAGCAAAACTTTTCGTGATCACAGCCGCGCAGCCGAGATATCGAGGGGACATCGCGGCGTGCTCGCGGCTAGAGCCCTCGCCGTAGTTGTCATCCCCCACCACAATCCAACGTCTTCCCACCCCTTTGTAGGAACGCGCCACTTGAGGAACCGGCTGTTCTTTTGCCCCGGTTAAAAGATTCCGAGTTTTTCCCGCAGTTCCAGTAAAAGCGTTCACAGCCCCCGTGAGCATATTGTCGCTGATCTTGTCGAGATGGCCGCGGTACCGAAGCCAAGGGCCTGCAGGAGAGATATGATCGGTCGTGCATTTCCCGCGCGCCTTCAAAAGAAGCGGGCACTCGATGAAATCACTGCCATCCCATGCAGGGAATGGCTCCAGCAGTTGCAACCGCTCACTGCTGGGAGAAACCTGAATCTGAATCTTCTCCCCTTCTTCGGCGGGGGGGACAAAGCCAGACATCGGCTTGGCAAAACCTTTTGGGGGAATCTCGGGCGCGGGCGCCGGAGGTTGCAATCGAATCTCTCGGCCGTCAGAGGTTTTTAAAGAATCGGTTAAAGGATTAAACGAGAGTCGACCCGCTAACCCCAAAGCCATCACCATCTCAGGGCTTGCGATGAAAGAGAGGGTTTCAGGATTGGCATCATTTCGACCGGGGAAATTTCGGTTAAAAGAGTTGAGGATCGAGTTTCTTTCCCCTTTTTTGATGTCGTCCCGCTTCCACTGGCCGATACAAGGACCACAGGCGTTGGCCAAAACGGTCGCTCCAATCTCCTCCAACATTTTCACAAATCCATCCCTTTGAATCGTCTCAAAAATCTTTTCGGATCCGGGACTCACCAAAAGCGGAATCGGCGCTTGGAGCCCCGCTTTCTTTGCCTGCGCCGCCACATCGACCACTCGAGCGATGTCCTCGTAAGAAGAGTTGGTGCAACTTCCAATTAACGCGGCTTTGAGCAAATCGGGGTAATTCTCTTTCTGGACATCGGCCTTCAATCGAGAAATCGGCCGCGCCCGATCCGGAGAATGCGGCCCATTCACGTACGGCTCCAGTTTTGAAAGATCGAGCTCTAAAATCCGATCAAAAAACCTCTCTGGGTTTTTCTCAACCTCAGAATCCACACAGAGAAGATCACGATTCTTTTCGGCAACCTCTGCAATCGCTCCTCGATCGGTTGCCTTTAAGTAGGTGGCCATCCGTTCATCGTAAGGAAAAATGGAGGTGGTGGCTCCATGTTCCGCCCCCATATTGCAGATGGTGGCCTTCCCCGTGCCGCTAATGGATGGAACGCCGGGGCCGAAATATTCCACAATGTGATTGGTGCCACCTTTCACGGTGAGTTGCTCGCAAACCCAAAGAATGACATCCTTGGGAGCCGCCCAACCGTTGAGTTTCCCGGTAAGACGCACTCCAATCAGTTTCGGTTGCTTGACCTCCCAAGGGAGCCCTGCCATCGCATCGACCGCGTCAGCCCCTCCCACTCCCACAGCGATCATCCCAAGCCCACCGGCATTCGGTGTGTGAGAATCGGTCCCAATCATTAAACCTCCGGGGAAGGCGTAATTTTCCAAAACAACTTGATGGATGATGCCGGAGCCCGGCTTCCAAAATCCGATCCCAAACTTTTGAGAGGCCGACGACAAAAAATCGTAAACCTCTTTGTTAGCAGAAAGTGCGGTCTCGGTGTCTTTCTTCGAGCCCACATAGGCTTGGATTAAATGATCGCAATGAACGGTCGTTGGAACCGCCACACGCGGGATCTTGGCTTGCGCAAACTGGAGGATCGCCATCTGGGCTGTGGCATCTTGCATCGCCACACGGTCCACGCGAAGACTTAAAATCGACTCCCCTCCTTTAAGTTCTTGCGTCTCCGGATGATCCAGATGGCCGAAAAGGATTTTCTCTGACAAGGTGAAGGGGCGATGAAAACGCTTGCGAACCCCCTCTAGATTCTTTCGAATCGTAGCGTAGGCCCGCTCCACTTGCTGTGGCGTTGTCTCAATTGGAATCATCCCAGACATGAAATTTTTTCTAATCGTTCTCGACCCAATTGTCAACCATCTGTATCCACGTATTCTGCATTTTCAAGAAATTTTGGACTTATCGGTGAGAAATACGAAGGATGGGGTCAGTTTTAAGTTTTTAAGTAACGCTGACCCCATCCTCCTCTTACTTAAAAACTTAAAACTGACCCCATCCTCCTCTTAAATACGCATCTTTTTCATAGATATGCAGAAAGTGACACATTTTTTCCTCTCCAGCCTTCTCTCGTAAAAAGGATAATAAAATTTACTAATATTTTCAATGAGTTAAGGAGGCCTTCTAGTCTCTTTTTGGCATGTTTTTTGCATCTACCATGGCTGGGAGGTGTTATGTCCAAAATTACGTTCATCAAAATGGTGCTGTTGGCATCCCTACTCCTTCCCTGCACAGCCTTTGGAGAACCCCCTATCCGGATGATGATCTCGGGAAATATGTCTCAATCTAGCGGCATTCCGCTAGGTTCTGGCTGTTTTGACTTCCTCCTCGTGGATGAAAGCGGGAATACCCACTGGAGCACCACCAATTTCTGCGCCTCTTTCGATGAAGACGGAAATTTCTCTATCCCTTTGGGGGACACCGATCTTGGGATGACCGCTCTTACCAGCGATGCCTTCACCTCCGAAGAAAGTCTCTGCCTTGAGCTCTGGTTTCGCAGCGACACGGCCTCCGCCATCGAAAGGCTCGACCCTTGCATTCCGATAGGATACGGGCCACTGGCTATTACTGCTGCCAACGCTTTGAGCGGAGGAACCGGCACCGTTACTGTTATAAGCAACGATGCTTTTGGCATTGAAGGAGATATTCTTGCAGGCGGAGATATTCTAGCAGAGTCTGGAATTGTGAAAGCTGCGGGTCTTACCATCGGTCTTAAAGCACTCAAGGTAGATGCAACGAAGAATAAAATAGGGATTGGGACAACAGAGGACCCCGAGGCCGGCTTTGATGCCGATTTTCGGCATCTTGAGGCGGGAGACGACGTCATGAGGGTTAAAATCAATTCTGAAGCTCTTGGCGTCGCCGCATCGGTCTGGAAAATTCAAGATGTTACTGGTGACACCACTGCTGATGTCTTCAACGTTACCGCAGATGGTAGTATTACAAGCGACGGAGATTTAGACATTGCTGGCAGCATCACCGCCACCAATGCCATCTTTTCTGGCGATGCCACCTTTTCCGGCAACCTCACACTTAAGGACGGAACGATTTTAGCAGGCGCTATTGCTTCCGGTGCCGTAACGACGGTTAAACTTGCGGATAACATTGTCACTGCTGCCAAGATTCTAGACGGGACGATTGCTGCCGCCGATTTGGCTACTGATGCAATCACTACAGGGAAAATCCTGGATGGAACCATCGCTGCAGGGGATTTGGCCTCCGATGCTGTGACCTCGGCCAAAATTGCGGATGCGACCATTGCGACTGCCGATTTTGCAGATAGTGCTGTCACGGCCGCCAAGATTCTAGACGGGACGATTGCAGCCGCCGATTTGGCCAGTGATTCGGTAACGTCTGCAAAAATCTTCGATGGCACTGTTGTCACTGCGGATCTTGCGGATAGCGCCATTACCACTGCAAAAATCAGCGATAACACTATTACGGCCTCGGATCTGGCTGCCACCTTAACCTTTGCCGATGGAGATCTATTGGATCTTTCAGCGATCAACGTTTCGGGAACCTCGGAAGGCTTAAAACTTCCTCAAGCAACCGATGTTTCTGCAGGCACAGCGGAAGGACAAATCTCCTGGGACACCGATGGGGACGTTCTCTATGTCGGAACCGGAGCCGCTGCCCAACAAGTGAGTAGCCCCTTTGGCAGCGCAATCGATACCGGTGAGATTACTGATGCAACGATTGCAGCCGCCGATTTAGCCAGCGACTCGGTGACAACAGCTAAGATTCTCGATGCCACCATTGCCAATGCCGACATTAGCACGGCAGCGGCGATTGCGTTGAGCAAACTCGCTTCCGGAACTTCTGCTCAGATCATCGTGGGGGATGCCACAGGCGTTCCAACCTACGTCGGCATGAGCGGCGATGCCACCATCTCGAATGCCGGCGCTCTGAGTATTGCCTCCAATGTAGTGAATCAAGACGAGTTGGCGGCTACGATCACTTTGGCCGATAGCGATTTTATCAATATGGCTTCCATTAACGTCTCGGGAACTGCAGAAGGTTTAAGATTGCCGCAAGCGACCGACGTTTCTGCGGGCACGGCCGAAGGGCAGATCTCCTGGGATACCGATAACGATGCCCTCTATGTTGGAACCGGAGCTGCGGTGACACAAGTAAGCAATCCCTTTGGCAGCGCGATCGATCTCGGAGGAGCCGAGGTCACCGGCACTTTGGGCGTGGGTAATGGAGGAACAGGATCTGCAACCACTTTCACACAAGGCTCTGTGGTCTTCGCAGGAGCCTCCGGTGTTTACACCCAAGACAACACCAATTTCTTTTTTGATGATACCAACAATCGACTCGGCATTGGCGGAGACACAACCCCCGATGGCGTCCTGGATCTCGAAACAAGCGGTGCCGTCACCACTACAAACTATGCAGAGTACATTACTCAACTCGTGACCAATGCGACTACCGCCTCAATCAATAAAGTGGGAATTTATATCGCCAGCACCGGCACTTTCACGGGAGACGGTGGCACGGATACCAATAATTATGGAATCTTCATCAATGACGTAGCAGGAGCCGACAGCAATTATGGCATGCGCGTTCACATCGCAGGAGGTGGTGATGGCAGCAACGCTCATCTCTTCTTAACTCAGGGGGCGGGGAATCCCCCGAACAGCTACACCCTCTTCGTGAATGGAAATAATTTGTACTTCAGAGACAGCGCCACTCGCATTGCCTTTGAAGAAGGGGGACGCGTCGGGATTGGCCCCACCAATCCTGATGGTTTTGTTGACGTCACGGCCGCTTTCGACGCTAGCAATTATGCAGAGACGGACGGAATTATTACTCGTTACCAATCAAATTCTGCCTTTGCACTGGATGCGGAAAAAAACCCACACCAAAACGACGGCGCACTAACACTCGCCACCATGCGATTTAACCAATTCCTAGTTCCGTCGGCACTAAATGGGACTGCTGGCGGCGACACAGAAACGGTAACTGATGCGGCAACGGTTTACATCGACGCGGCCCCCTCGGGTTCCAATATCACTATCACCAATGCCTACGCCCTTTGGGTGGATGCCGGAACCGCTCGCTTTGATGGGACGGCTCGCTTTGATGGGAGCGTGGGTATCGGAGACACAACCCCTGACGCACCGCTGGATGTCACAAAAGATGGTGGAACGGTGGCGATCTTTAATCGTGCAACAAGTGATGGCACACTCCTCTCCTTCGAACGAGGGGATGGAACAGAGGTAGGAAATATCACCGTCTCTTCCGGCAGCGTTACCCTTACAGCCTTTACAGGGGGCCATGCCGGTTGGAGTAATTCCGATCGCAAGTTTGAACTCGGTGAGCTTCTGATCGCAACAGGCAACAATAAAACCCTTCATGATCGCCCCTTCGGCCAAGGAGAATCGATTTATGAAGTAAATATCACCGATCAAACGAATGACAAACGGGTTTTAGGCGTTTACGCTGGCCCTTTCACACTCGGTGATAAAACATGGATCCTGGTTCACGCAGTCGGGAACGGCTTTATTTTAG
Source organism: Deltaproteobacteria bacterium (assembly GCA_016202395.1). Classification (GTDB taxonomy): domain Bacteria; phylum JACQOV01; class JACQOV01; order JACQOV01; family JACQOV01; genus JACQOV01. The sequence goes on along the minus strand of JACQOV010000049.1, from coordinate 3,698 downwards.
TGACCGACGCCAACGGCGATATCGAAGTGGGGGATTACATCACGAGCTCGGAGCGGGCCGGCTATGGCCAGCGTCAAGATGAAGAGGCACTCATGAACTACACCGTTTGCAAATCGATGTCGAACGTGAAATGGGAGGAAGTTCCTGTGGATCCCCAAAAAGGATTCCAATGGAAACGGATCGATTGCACCTTTAAAGCAGGTTAAAAAGATGACAACAAAAACAAATAATGGTATTTTGTTTCAAGGAGGCGCGGCTGTGAGAACACTTATTTTGGGCTTATTCGCAATCTTGTTGCTCTTGGGAGGCTGCGGCAAAGGGGGAGATACCGTCACAAGAGAGGATACCGGAATCGGGGAGACTCCCAGTGGTGGAACCGCTATTTCAGAAAGTTATCAGATGTCAAATGCCGGTGTGGGGGCGAGTCAACAAACCGTTTCCTCCAAAAGCTACGAGGCTAAAATTACGGTGGGCTCCCTGCCTCAACAAACCTCCACCTCCTCCAACTACAAACTGAAGCTCTTTAGCGCTCCACAGGAGAACCCATGAATAAACGGTTTCCATTATGGACTCTTCTACTGTTCAGTCTCCTCGTTTCTTTTGCGAGAATCGAGGCCCTGGAGCTGGAGATCCATGGCGATGTCACAACCCTCATCGGCTGGCAAGAGACCGATAAGGATGCGCTAAACATTGGCCAAGGCCCGCGAGGACTTCTCGGAGATCAATTGGCCAACATCAATAACGACCCCAATGAGGAAACTTTTGGAATCTTCCTCGATCAAGTCGAATTGGACTTTGAAAAACAGTTGGGGGCCTCTTTTGGCTGGCGACTGGACATGGATGTTTCCCCTCATCGCGACAACACGGGGGATGGAGACAACGACGACAATCGGGATCTCATCGACCTAGAGCAGGCCTACATCGAGGGGAGCCCCATTTTTTACAAGAGCTATGACCCTGAAAAAGGGGGATTCAAACTCACGGCGGGGCGATTTAATTCCCATGTAGGTTATGACCCTATCGATCGAAAAGGTTTAAATACGGCCTCGTTTTCTTCCATCCATCGTTTCTTGTTACCCCACAACATCTCAGGGGGAAAAGCGACCCTGTTCAATGAACGCTGGAGCTGGGAGACCTTTGTGGTTCAAGGGATCCAGAACCAAGACATCGATGAAAAGACGATCTCCCCAACCTACGGCTTCAACTTGAAGCGGGTTTTGGGAGAACGCAAAAGCGGGTTGCAGCTTTCAGGCGCGGCGGGGCCTCAAGAAGAGGCGAAAGGAAGATGGACCTATTTGGTCGATCTGGCCACGCATTGGAACCTCTCCGCCTCCTCTCAACTCGGATTGGAAGGGGTTTACCGCACCGAGAACAATGGGGCTTGTGGTGACGGAAAAACAGATTGCGTTTATTACGGCGGCATGATCCAGTTCGTTAAAACATGGACCGACCAACTGAGCGGAACACTCCGCTATGGCTATTTGCGAGATCAAAACAACGGCGGGCTCACAGGGGCCTCTCAAGCGATTCATGATGGAACTGTGGCATTGAGCTATTCCTTCATGGAGGTGGCGAAGTTTGTTTTGGAATATCGGCAGGATGTTCAAGTCTCAACAGGCCCGATTTCAAACCGAGAAAATGCGGTGGTTTACGGCGCGGGAGGACTTTTTGTTTATGAATTTTAGGAAAATTATAATGATCGCTGCAATAACCATGACGTTCCTTATCGGATCTTCTGTAATCGCGGAAGACCAAGATCTGGAAACCCTCCAATTTAAGGCGGTAGGAATGGATTCGTTGACAAGCACCGAGATCGAAGGGGCGTTGAAACAGCTCCCGGGTATTGTGGAAGCAACAGCCGATTGGAAGCCGGGGAAGGTGACCGTTCGCTACAACCCCGAGCAGATTATGCCTGAAGAGATTATGGATACCGTCTCCGGAATGGGCTTCTACGTTGAACCGATTCCCCAGTGAGGCCGCAATTTTTTCCTAATTGGCCATAACCGCACACTGGGTGCGGTTCCTTCTAATGGGACTATAAAATAATGTAATAATTTCAATTGGTTAGATGCAAGCCTCCCCATGGATGATGGCATGGTTTTTGCATAGTTTTAGGTATAGGGGGATCTTATGACACGAGCACAGGATATCAAAAATGGGCCTGTTGCCGAACTCAATATTCCGCTTAAAACGTCATTCCCGCGCAAGCGGGAATCCAGTCTTTTCCAGCACTTCTGGATCCCCGCTTTCGCGGGGATGACTTATTTGTATCGTTCGGCAACAAGTCCAAATTCACTGTTTCGAGGGGTGATCGTTGGGGTCGCCTGTTTGCTCATGGCCTCCCCCGCTCCTGCGCTCCCTCCTCTCGAGATGCTCTATTGTGGGAACGTCACGGACAACGATGGCAGACCTTTTCGATCGGGTCAATTTCTTTTTCGAATCGTCGATGAAACCGGTACCCTTTACTGGACCTCCTCTTCGGTGACTCCGAGCTTTTCGAGTAACGGTGATTTTTGCATCACCTTAGGCCGCGATACCGAACGGTTAACCGCCTCCATCTTTTCGGGAGATGAACCGCTGTTCCTAGAGATTTCCTTCAGGGGAGGTGGTTACTCCACCTTCGAAACCTTCTCCCCGTCGACCCCTCTCGTCTACGCCCCCTTTGCGGCAGCCTCTGCTAATGCAGACAGCGATTCGGAAACCACAAGCGGCTCTAGCGATTCCATGGTTATAACAGGAGAAGAAGGGATCACCGTGGAAAAAGGGGATGTCACCCTCACCGAAGGGGACCTGATTGTGAGCGTTGGCGACATCGAGGCTACCACAGGAACCGTCTCGGCCTCAGAGTTCTCCGCTATCACCGCTTATCTCTCAGGTAACTTGACGGTGGACACCTCCACTCTGGCTGTCGATTCGGCCAATGATCGGGTGGGCATCGGCACGGCCTCCCCTCAAACGGGACTCGATATCTCCAAAGATGTCCGCATCACCCCCACAACCTCCACGGGAAGCGGTGTTTTGATTGATGGTGCGTCGGTGACCTCCGGAGTTGTTTTTGATATCGATGCCCAGGCAAGTCTCACCACCGGAGGAAGCGCTTTGCGGATCAAATACGATTCCAGCAAATTTGGCTCTAGCAACAACGTCATTGTGGTGAGGGATGTCGCAGGCAGCGGATCCAATGTCTTCACCCTCGATGGCGCAGGCAATTTAACCGCTGCGGGAAATTTGACCCTCACGGATGGAAGTGTCTCGGAATCGAAGCTCGGCACCAGCGCCGTCACAACCAATAAAATTATAGATAGCGGCATCACCACGGGGAAGATTGCCAATAGCGCTGTTACCTCGGCGAAAATTACCGATGGGACCATCGCCACAGCGGATCTCGCGGATAACGCTATTACATCCACAAAAATAGAAAACCTCTCCGTGAGCAACGCCAAATTGGCGCAGCTCTCCGTGGGTACTAGCAAGATCCAAGATGATGCCATCACCACCGCGAAGATCGCCGACGGAACCATCACGAGCGATGACATCCTTGACGGAACGATTGTGAACGCCGACATTAGCACAACGGCGGTGATTGCCACATCGAAGTTAAGCGGAGCGGTCACCAGCATCGCCAGTCACGGACTCGGGACTCTGGCCACCGCAAGTGCGGTTGGGAGCGCCGAGATCACCGATGCATCGATTGCCAC
>JACQOV010000046.1 GCA_016202395.1 Deltaproteobacteria bacterium | reverse complement strand
TGAACCGCTCGTTCAGAGACCTACCTCCCTGAAATGGGCCAAACAACAGAAACCGTTGGTGGAGGTTGAAAAAATTCACTGGAATGTTCTTTTGAGCGAACGTCGCAAGATTTTTGGGGTACCCCTCTTGGCGAAGGGAGCGTGCCCAAAGGGCCGATTTCTGCTGTTTGAGGCCGAAGGCCGAGTTCAGAAATCGAGCGATCGAGCCGTAGAGGGGTCAAAAATCTTGCGAGTGAAGCGAGAAGAAACATTCCAGTGAATCGATGCCCTACCTAAAGAACCTTAAATTTGTTAGGCTTGGAGGCAAACAAAAAATGTATACGGAAAAGCGTGGTAATCTTGAGATTTTATGGAAGGATGAGGGATATGCGAAGCTCCTGGGGCCTTCCCTCGACCTAGAGGTAGCCCAAAATGATATTCCCTCAAGCATGCCTCGTTCGAACGAAGGACGAGGTCCCTCTAGATTCATTCAACAAAGTCCCCAAGAGATCTTTCGAATCCGCCCCTACCTTCGGGGAGGAATGATTCAGTATTTCAGCCGAGATCTCTTCTGGGGACCGAACAGGCGCCCTTTTGATGAACTGCGAATCTCTCTTCAGGCTTATCAAAATGGAGTTCCTACAGCGGAACCGATCGCAGGGGTCGTAAAAAAAATGTGGGGAGGATTCTATCGAGGCTATTGGGTGAGTCGCGAGATTCCTCATGCTCAAAATCTGTCCAAAGCGTTGCTGACTCATCCAAACGCAACGGAGAAAAAAGAGATCCTCCAGATAACGGCCTCTGCAACTCGAAAGATGCACGATGCCGGCATCTTCCATGCCGATCTGCATCTAGGAAACATTGTCCTCCAAAAGAATGGAGATTCTTTCAAAGCCTATCTTATCGATTTTGACCGCGCCAAGGCCCGAAACTCTCTTTCCGATAAAGATCGAATGAACAATCTAATCCGTTTCTACCGCTCCGTATACAAATATCCTAAGATTCAGAGCGAGCTCTCGAAAGAGGATTGGGGATTCTTCTTTGAAAGTTACGGTTTGAAACCTCTGGAGATCCAAAAAATACTAAAAGAGGGGGATCAATCGGTTCGACGACATTCTCTCAGCTGGTGGCTTCAGATGAGACTTCTAGGAAGAGGAAAAACATGAGATCACAGCGCATCTTGATCGTGCGATTAGGGGCGATTGGAGATGTTGTAAATTGTCTCCCGCTTCTCAATCGGCTCAAAAATGCGGATCCTCAACGCTACATCGCCTGGGCCGTAGAACCCAAAGCGTATCCTATCTTAGAAGGCCACCGTTCCATTGACAAAATCTTCCTTTTCCCTCGAAAAGAGCCCTGGAAGATCCCTCAATTCATAGCCCAGATTCGCCAGCAACGGTTTGATATTGCCCTTGATTTGCAACGGATCCTTAAAAGCGGGTTGATCACCCTATTCTCAAAAGCTCCGGTTCGGTTAGGATTTGATCGCTCTCGATGTAAAGAAGGGAATGGGTTGTTTACAAATCAGAAGATCCCTTCTCATCCGCATTCTGGAGTGATGCTCGAACAGTTCTTAGAATTTGCCGATCTTTTAAAAGTTCCTCCATCCCCTGTGGAATGGAAGATTGCAATTCCGTCTGAAATCCATTCATGGGCTGACAAGCTTCTGGCCCCACTGTCCCATCCTCGGATCGCGATTCATCTAGGAGCCAGCAAACCTGCGAACCGATGGAGATCCGAGCGTTATTTAGAACTCGCGCAACGGATTCAGAAAAATTGGGGCGCCGGAATCCTCTTTACCGGAGGGATAGAAGAGGCCGAGGCGAGCCACAAGATTAAAAACTCCTCAAATTTGTTTTTAAACCTAGTGGGAAAAACGAATCTAAAACAGACCGCGGCCGTGCTCCAGCGATGTGACCTTGTGATCGGAGGAGACACCGGGCCCATCCATTTGGCAGTGGCGATGGGAACTCCCGTTGTTACCCTATTTGGCGCTGCAAATCCTCAAAGAACAGGGCCTTACGGGTACACTTCCTGGGTTGTGCGCAAAGATCTTTTCTGCTCCCCCTGCGGCCAAAGAACGTGCCCTCTAAAAACTTATGCCTGTTTGGAAGAGCTTAGGGTTGACGATGTGATGGGAAAGGTGCAAAGCTTCCTTCAAAACGTAACATGAAAATCTTGCACGTCGACACAGAAATGACATGGTACGGAGGGCAAAGGCAGGCCTTCTATCTGGCATCAGGCCTGGCTCAACAAGGGCACACCTCGGTTGTGGCGTCTCCCCCCAAAAGCCCGCTCGCCCAGGAGTGCAAGAAATCGAACGTTGAAGTGGTTGAAATCCCTTTAAGGGGCGAGCTGGATCTTTTATCCGCCGTTCAACTTCACACACTCATCAAAAAGAGGGGGTTCGATATCGTCCACGCCCATACCGCTCATGCTCATACCCTGGTGGGACTCGCCACACTTTGGAATCCCCATGTTGGCAAAGTCGTCTCGCGCCGTGTGGATTATTCCATCTACCGCTCGGGATCGATTCTGTCACGCTGGAAGTATCTGCGTCTGGGAATCGACCGCTATATCGCCATATCCCAAGCGGTGAGCGATATACTTGAACACGATGGGGTCCACGCCGAGAAGATATCGGTCGTTTACAGCGGCGTGGCTTTCCCTCCTCATTCTTCGGAAAAGACAAATCATTTCGATGTTCGATCTCACTATCAGATCGAGACCTCTTCCCCGATCCTCGGAACGATTGCCCAACTCTCCGACTACAAAGGGTATCAATTTCTAGCCGATGCCATTCCTCTCATCTTAAAAGAGATCCCTCAAGCAACCTTCCTCTGGATCGGTGAGGGAATCTTAAAAGAGAGGCTCAAAAATCAGATCCGAAAACTTGGCGTGGAGAAAGCGGTGATCTTCACAGGATATCAACAGAACTTAGAACCTTTCTGGAAAGCGTTTGACTTCATGGTGGTCCCATCGCATATGGAGGGTTTAAATTCTTCTCTGCTGGATGGCTTAGCTCGTGGAAAACCGATCGTTGCGGCGGCCGCAGGTGGCATTCCTGAGGTGATTCAAGATGGTGAAAATGGGGTTCTTGTCCCGATTCGATCCCCGCAAGCTTTAGCGGAAGGGGTCCTTCGTCTCTTGAAAGATCCCGAGCTCATCCAGAAAACAGCGCAAGCGGGACCTCAAACGATCGCAAAACGTTTCACCCTGAATCACATGGTGACAAAGACGGAACAGATCTACCTCGAAATCCTAGAAACTAAACGGCGAGCTTCTCCCAATCTTTTAGGAAACGGGCCAAGCCCACATCGGTCAGCGGATGTTTGATAAGCTGCTCTAAAACCTTAAAAGGCATCGTGCCAACATCGGCCCCCATCATCGCAGCTTCCACCACATGGAGCGGATGACGGATGCTGGCAACCAACACCTGCGTGTTAAAATCGTAATTATCAAAAATCGTGACGATCTGCTGGATCACATCCATTCCAGGATGAGAAACGTCATCCAACCGCCCGACGAAAGGACTGACGTAAGTGGCCCCAGCCTTGGCCGCCATCAAAGCCTGCGAGGCGGAAAAAATGAGCGTTACATTGACCTTAATCCCCTCTTTGCTGAGCTGATGGATCGCTTTCAATCCCTCAAAGATCATCGGGATCTTCACCACAATATTTTCATGGATTTCGGCCAAGCTATGGGCCTCTTGGATCATCCCTGAAAACTGAGTGGAAACCACCTCGGCGCTTACAGGGCCATCGACCAATTCGCAGATATCCTCCAAAATGGCTCGGAATTCTCGCCCTTCTTTCGCAACCAAACTGGGATTGGTAGTGATGCCATCCACCATCCCCATCTCGACCCCTTGGCGAATTTCATCAATGTTGGCGGTATCTAAAAAGAATTTCATTGTATCCCTCCCTTTGCAAACTCAAGAAATATCCGTTAGACGAGGCGGCCGACTGAGGCCGAGCGAAGCGTACTCTCAGCGTACGCTGAGCGAGCACCGAAGAAGGCCAACGAAGTATAACGGAATTTATTGAGTTTGCCTTAAAACTTAAAGCCGACGCCTAGAGATATAGCATCCTGATTAAAATTATGCATCTCCCCGTAGAAATAAACGTTGGGGTTCACAAAATAATCCAGCCCCAAGACTACACCGAAGTTATCTTGGGACTCCAAATCGCTCGCTCCACTCCTCTGAACATCCAGATTGTTGTAATCGAGACCGATATAAGGAAGAACATTCTCCGCCCGGTAGACCACGTTGAGAGCAAATTGATACTCCCAACTCGCGATGTCGATGCTATTGTCTTCAGCGCTATAATAAAGGAAACGGCCATCGGCCGTGAGTTCCAAACGAGTCGTTTGTCCCCGAAATAGCAAACCTTTGATAGCCGCACCGTAGGCTCCGTTCAGCGTTGTCTCCACGTTGGTCCCGGTATCATAGTCCATCAAACCCACAATGGCGCTCAAGGAAAGAAAATCCCACAGCGCGTAAGTGCCGCGAAGCGATCCTTGGCGGGAGCGAAGCTCCGTGGTGATCTGGTTCTGATCCATATCCCTTTGAGCGTAACCCATGTCAACGAGGATTCCACCATGTCCCTTCTCCATGGGACGAGCGAGCCCCCCAATGGGGAGAGCCTGGGTCAAAACAGGCAGGGAAAGAAATCCACCGCACAACGCAAGGAGAAGAAAAAGATTAAATCTATTCATGGAAACGGATTCTATGATGAGCTGTTTACCTTTTCTTGTCAAGGGCACCTCTAAAAACTATGTTCGTCACGAAAAAACAGGATCTGAGCCGAGACAAGGAAGATGAACAAAAAGCCCGCAAACGTAGCCAAAGTGCTACGTTGAGGACTTTTTGTGAAACCTGACGCAGTCGCAGGCCAGAGCCTGTTTTTGCAGTAGAAGATAGTTTTTAGAGGTGCCCTCAAGCCTTGGAGACAGTTTTTCACGATCTGTCCATAGGGACTAAACGTTGAGAGGCTGGAAGGAAAAACCAGGGAGAACGGGAAGGATGCTTAATAATCTTTTTAAGATCTCTGCAGGAGGCCATGATCTCATCCAAAGATTGCTTTGTCACAGGGTCTCGAAAGTCGGGACGAAGCTCTGAGAGAGGTTGCAAGATAAATCGCCGCTGCCGCCAACGAGGATGTGGAAGGGCCAAACGCTCATCCTCGATGACACAATCGGCATAAAGAAGAAGATCAAGATCGAGTGTGCGGGGCCCTTTGGCAACGCTGCGTTCCCTTCCAAACTGGGCCTCGATCTTCTGGAGCTGTTCTAAAAGAGAATGAGGCAACAGATCGGTTTCCACCTCAACAATGGCGTTCAAAAACCAAGGTTGATCTTCAAAATCGACCGGCTCTGTTTCATAGAGGCTAGAGGCTCGCAAAACCCGAATGCCAGGCGTTTCATCTAAGGTATGGAACGCCTCTCGAAGGATCCGTTCTCGGTCTCCTAGATTCGACCCTAAACCGATGTAAGCGGGAACCGATTGCTTCATAGTTCTAACGGGCACCTCTAAAAACTATCTTCTACTGCAAAATCATGCTCTGGCCTGCGACTACGTCGGATTTCACAAAAAGTCCTCAACGTACCTTCCAGGTACGTTTCCGGGCTTTTTGCTCATC
>JACQOV010000050.1 GCA_016202395.1 Deltaproteobacteria bacterium | reverse complement strand
GCCAGCGTTCGTTCTGAGCCAGGATCAAACTCTCCAGTTTAAAACTGAAGCGCAAAAAAATCCCAACTCAATGGAACTTAACTGCGCAAGGTTTCTCGAATTGCGGGACAATCGCTATCCAGTTTTCAAAGATAAAAGAGAGAAAATATCCCATTAGGGAAACGAGGATTCTATCGGAGAAAAATTAGAATGTCAACCTACCTCTTAACCCTTCCGAATTTTCCCTGGATCCTACAAAAACGCCTTCGAGAATAACCCCACATTACCAACCCTGTCAACCGTATTCATAGTCATCTTGACACTTCCGAATCTTATGGTACTCTAAGCTCAGGCCATGTTTATCGCTTTTTTGTTCGCAATTGCGTTTTCGCTCAATATCCCTTTAGGTTACCTTCGAGAAAATCATAAAAAGTTTTCCGTCATGTGGTTTATCTATATTCACGCCTCAATCCCCTTAATCATCTATCTTCGGATCAGCCACGACGTTAATCCTTGGTGCATTCCATTCCTCATTGCGACAGCCATTGCAGGACAAATCGTTGGAGCTAAACTCCATGCTCGCCGAGACCCGAAGCCTGCAAGGGATTCTTCGGAAGGGTCACAATAAATTTTGTCCCCTCATGAATTCGGCTCTCGACATCAATGGATCCTTTATGCTCCTGGATGATCTGGTGGGCAATTGACAGCCCAAGCCCTACTCCTTGATTTGGAGCTTTTGTCGTAAAGAAAGGGTTGAAAATCGCCTCCATATTCTCAGAAGGAATCCCTGCCCCAGAATCCGAGATGATAATCTGAATCTCATTGGGACGAATTCCTCTTCGAGTCTCAATTTCGAGAAGTCCCCCAGGGGACATTGCCTGCAATCCATTCAATACGATATTCAAGAGGACCTGTTTTATCTGCTCAGGATCTAAAACCACCAGGGAGAAATCCTCTCCAAGATTGGAACGGATGTCGACCTTGTGAGACTTTGCCTCCGTTTCCACAAGCCCAATCACACTTCGCGCAATCTCGTTGAGATCGACCTCCATTAAGCAAGGCTTCGGAGGCTCCGCAAAACGGGTTAGCTCGTCTAGCAATTTTGCGATTCGATGCACCTCTTTTCGAGCGATCTCCGCAAATCGTGTCATAAATTCGTAGTCCTCTTTTTTTTCAGGCAAGAGATCGAAGAATGTTTTGATGGCCACTAAAGGATTGCGAATCTCATGAGCCATTCCCTCCGCGAGATGGCCTAAACCGGCCAAACGATTGGTTCTAGACAATTTTTGGAAGATCTCGATCTTTTCCCGATAGAGACGATCTCGCTCGCGAGCAATCTTGTAAGTCTCAAGGGATCTCTTGAGCGTTATTTCCATCTCCGCCACGTTGTACGGCTTTGCAAAATAGCGATAGATTTCTCCCTTGTTAACCGCTTCGATGATCGCGGCGATATCGGAATAAGCCGTCAGTAATATCCTAAAGGTCTCGGGATGTTCCTTTCGAACAATCTCCAAAAACTGGGCTCCGGTCAGGGTTGGCATTTTTTGATCCGCAATCACCACGGCCGGCTTTTCTCGCCTCACGATCTCTAATCCCTCTTCTGGAGAATTAGTTAAGATTAACAAAAACTCGTCTTGGAATTGCTGCCGAAAGGTTTCTGTGGCATCTCTCTCATCATCGACAAAAAGAATTGGAAACATTTTGTAGTCAAAAATCTCGGCCATAATTCACCTCTTTCTCTCGGGCGCCTATGATTTTACTAAGGAAAGGGGAAAGCTCATCACAAATCGCGCCCCTTTGCTTTCACCCTTCTCAACGGTTATCACACCCCCATGTTGTAACATGACCTGCCGACAAATTGCCAAACCTAGCCCTGTGCCTCTTCCCAGGGCCTTCGTCGTAAAAAAAGGCTCAAAGATCTTTTCTCGCTGCTCTTCAGAAACACCCGGTCCTTCATCCTCAATCGTAAGTTGAATTTGGTCTTTCTCCTGCTTTGCGGTGAAGAGAATCAATCCCCACCCATTCATGGCGTCTCGAGCGTTAATAAGAAGGTTCACCAAAAGTTGTTCGATTGCGGAAGAATCAACTTCGAGCAAAGGCAAATCGTAGTCCACTTTAGAAGCATCGATGGTAATCCCTTTTCCAAGAATCGGCTTCAAACGTTCCGAAGTCAGATCGACTAAATAGGCTAGGGCCACTTTCTCTCGTTTGATCTCCGGTTTTCTAGCGTAGTTGACGGTTCCTTCGACCATGCGCGAAAGCTTCCAAATCTGCTGTTTGACATTGTCGACGACCTGCTTTCGTATCTCCTTTTTTCTCCACTCTTCCTCGGGGAGTTCCACCTCATGAAGGATGAGTCCAAGAGCGTTGTTAATTTCATGGGCCAGACTCGATGCCAAAACTCCAACGGTGGCCAAACGATCGGCGTGGAAAAGTTTAGACATCGTCCCTTCCAACTCTTCATTGATTCTTTTAAGCTCCGTAATCAACCGTTCTCGCTCCTCGCTCCATTGAGTGACCTCTCTCTGCCACAAAACTTTTTGTATCGCCGCTTCAATCTCGCGAAGCAACAAATCTGTTTTTACCGGCTTTACAAAATATCCCAAAACTTGCCCTTCATGAATAGCCGCCACAGCGTCCTCATAAGCTGGATTCGATGTCAATAGAAAACGGGCCACATCTGGATAACGCTCGCGCACGAGCGAGCAAAATTGAATCCCTGTCATTCCGCTTACTTTATTGGAAACAACCATCACGGCAATCTCAGGATGCTTGGCCAAAAGCTCCAATCCTTCTAGAACGTTGCTCGAAGTGTGGCAAACAAAACGATGCTGCAGAGCCAAAGAGAGGGAGAGAGCCACATCTTTATCCTCGTCCGCAAGAAGAATAGCCTCTGTTCGAGGAGAAACAATGCTCAAGTGATTCATGGTTCCGCCATAAAACGTTGCAGATCCGATAATCGATCGTAAATTCGTTTCATATTTCGATCCATAAGATTAAGCGCCTGATCGATCATCTCCAAACGTTCATTTCCAACCTTTTCTTGCAGCCCATTATTCTTAATATGAACTGTCCAGTCTTTCATCTCACGATGCAACGCTTCAAAAGAACCCATCGCCGCTTGAAAAGGATTGTTCACTTCCTGAGCGATATCGCAAACTACTTGGCCTCGAACCCTTAATCTCTCCGCATGAACCATCTTCGATTGCATCTCTTTAAGCTCTTTCAATGCTTCCTCGAGTTCTTTCGTTCTTTGGGCGACCTTTTGCTCCAATTGGCCTCTATACTGCTCGAGTTCCTCAAGGGCTCGAACCTTCTCTTGGTACTGTCGATCTCGATCCATACGAAGTCGATAGAGATCAACGGCCCTTCTAAGTTCCAAACGCATCTCTCGCATATCCAAAGGCTTTAGAAGATAGCGATAGACCTGGGCCCGATTCACTCCATTGAGCGCGATTTCAAAGTCGGAGTAGGCGGTCAGCAGCAGTCGAATCTTGTGAGGATAGCGCTTCTGAACTTCTTGAAGGAATTGAATTCCGCTCATGCCGGGCATTTTATGGTCTGCAACCACAACCGCAATATGGGGATGTTTTTCCAGAGTCTTGAGGCCTTCCAATCCACTGGTGGCCGTAAAAATTTGGAATGCGACTCTCAAAGATTCTTCGAAGAGACTTAAGACGCTCCCTTCATCATCCACAAAAAGGACCGCCTCTTTTTCTCGTTTCGCCATAAGCTCAGGTTATTATGTAACTTCTTCCCCACCCTGTCAACGCGTTAGGTGTTCTCTTAGGTCAAGATATTCACAGAGATTTTAGGGCTCCCCATGGATCTTTATGATCGTGAATGAACTTCTCGAAATAAGAAATGGACTGCTCCAATGGAATTCCTTTCTGTTCCCTCAAGACATAATAAAGAGGAAGATGTTTTAAATACAGGCCACTGGCGATGATTCTCGCATTGTTCCATTCCCCCTCTCCAAATTTTCGGTAGGGGGATTCTAAAGAAAACGGCACCTGTTGAAGACGATGGCGAAATCGTTCAAAAATCTCTACGCGTTCCTCCATTTTTTCGTCTTGGGAGGAAGATTGCCCATAGAAATCCTGGAGGGTTTCATAGAGCTCTCCCAAAAATCGACCGAACATCAATGCCTCTTGAGCATGCTCAAAGGCCTTCCCCTTTGAAATAGGATCCTCTGCTCGTTCAAAGAAGAGAATCGTGCCTTCATTGGCGATGTAGGTGGCTACACTCTCGTTGAAGGCCGTCTCCCCTTTAACGTAAAGGGTTGCATGAACAAGCTCATGCAAAATCAGATTCACCAACCGAACCGATTCTAGCTCTAACATGTGTGGATAGATCGGATCACGAAACCAACCGAGTGAGCTGAACGCCCCGGTTCTGCGAAGAAAGGTGTCGTATCCTTCGTGTTGAAGTTCTTGTTCCTTTTCTAAAGCCTCCTCCTTGTCAAAAAAACCAAGGTAGGGAACAGCCCCCACAATGGGAAACTTCCATTGATAGGGTGTTAGAGAATCTTTAGGACAAGCTGAGAGCACATACGGGCGAAGATCTTTTTTTAGAGCCGCATAGAGTGTGTAATTTTTCGTCTTCTTCAATCCTAAAACCGATTCCCCAAAATCTTTAGCCTCTTGAATGAGCGCAATTTTCTCCAGTTGTTCAGGTGTGAGCTTTCCTTCAGTCTCAACCTTCTCGAGGGAAACACGGCTTTGCAAAATCTTAGCCTGGGTCATTCCCACTCGAGTAAGATAACCTAGAGAGCATCCTCCAAGCCCTATGGCAATAGCCAAAAAGGGGATGAATGAAAATTTAACCCACCTCATTGTATTCACGCGCACGGAATCGAGCTCCCAGTTCTTTCTCAACAATCTCTCGACAACGTTCTATGTCCACTCTCGGGTAGGTCACCGCTGTGGCAATTACTTCGGGGATGTGTTGCTTGGCCTCTCGAATAAACTCCTTTACCTCAAGATAAGCCTTCTCCCCATGTTTTGAGGGACAAATCTTTGCATAGGTTTCTGGATCCTGAGCATTGAGACTCACTGAAACTGTATCAATCAGTTTTGAAAGCTCTGGCAGGATGTTTCTTTTGTGAACAAGATTTCCCAAGCCATCGGTATTGAGTCGCACGCAAATCCCTTTCTCCTTAAGCCAATGAGCGACTTGCTTTAACATATCGAGACGCAGTGTCGGTTCTCCATAACCACAGAAAACGACCTCTTTATACGGGGAGGGGTCCCCCACGGCTTCGAGAACCTCTTCAAAAGTGGGATCGCGACGCAGGCGCAGATAATGCCCCTTCACCATAAAATCCTCAAACTTAGGACAAAAAGTGCAAGCCAGGGTGCACTTATTAGTAATATTGAGATAGAGGCTGCCTCGAATCGGATAGGCGATCTTAACCTCTAATTCTTGAGTTCCAATCCGAAACAACTTTCGCGCGTTTCGTGTGGTGATTCGTCCCACATCTTCCACGGAAAGTCCTTTGATTTGGGCAATCACTTCCGCCACACGAATAACGTAGGCCGGTTCATTCCGTTTTCCTCGATAGGGATCTGGAGCCAGATAGGGAGAATCGGTTTCAATCACCATTTCTTCGACACGCACCTGTTTCACGACGTCTCGAAGCGCTTGAGCGTTTTTAAAAGTGACAATTCCAGGGATTGAGATTAGAAAATCTAAATCCAGGCAGGCTTTGGCAAAATTGAGATCTCCCGAGAAGCAGTGCATGACTCCTCGACGTTCTCCCAACCCTTCGGAACGGATAATTTCCAAAAGATCTTGGTGCGCCTCTCGATTGTGAATGGAAACGGGAAGATGAAGCTCCTTTGCGAGTTGGAGAAATTTTCGGAAGACCTCTTTTTGGGCATTTCGAGGGGAACGATCCTGATAATAATCGAGACCAATCTCCCCGATCCCCACCACGCGTGGGTGCTTCGTCAGTTCTCGAATTTGAAGAAAGGCCTCCTCATTACAAGAGGAGGCATCATGAGGGTGAATCCCCACCGTGGCATAAACCCCCTCATGGGCATCGGCAAGCTCCACCGCATCCAAGGCGCTCTTAATACCATCCCCCGCGCCAATCGCGATCAGAGAGACCACGCCGGCGTGACTCGCGCGATCGATGACTTCTTCGCGATCGGAATCGAATGCGTTGTAATGAACATGGCAATGCGTATCAATAAGTTCGATCATTTTACGCGAGTTCCAGGAGGAACTTCCCCATCGACCGTGAGAACTTTCACATTGGGAGCCTCCCCCACCGCTAACACCATCCCCTGCGATTCAATCCCTTTGAGCTTCCGCGGTTTTAAATTAGACACAATCACAATTGTTTTCCCCACTAGATTCTCCGGTGAATAAGAAGTCGCAATGCCAGCAACAACGGTTCTCTCCTCTCCTGCATCGACCCGAAGCTCTAGGAGCTTATCGGCCTCGGGCACCCTCTTGGCAGCCAACACTTTGACGGTTCGAAGTTCCACCTTCTTAAAATCTGAGAGTTCGATCTGAGAGTTTTGAGAAACCACCGCAACCTCTTCTTTCTCTTCCATAGGCGCCTCCATTCTTGGGAAAAGATTTTCGAGCTTGTCAGGCCAAGCCAATTTTTCCGGAAGCTCTCCCCATCGAAGCTCACTCCATCGAGCCGTGTCGATAGACTGTGACACACCCAGTTGCTTCCACAAACGCTGCGCGGCTCCTGGCATAAACGGAAAAAGAGTGACGGCAATGAACCGAAGTGATTCTAGGAGGGTGTAAAGAACCGTCTCCAGTCGCACTCTTTGATTCGGATCTTTTGCGAGAAACCAGGGCTGAATCTGATCGATGTAACGATTCAGTGAATCAACCCATCCCCAAATCCCGATCAATGCCTTGTGAAATGCCACCTCTGAAAGATCTTGGCGCAGTTGCCTCAAAACCGCTTCTCCCTGAGATTGGATCTTTTGCTCGCTCTCCGCAGGCTCCCCTTTTTTAAGAATTCCCTCCGGAAAATTTCTCTGAGCCAAAGTGAGGGTTCGTTGCACAAGATTTCCAAGATTGTTGGCAAGGTCACTGTTATTTCGTTCACGGATCGCCTTCTCCGAATAATCTCCATCCAAACCGAAGGGGACCTCGCGCAAAAGGAAGTACCGAGTCACATCCGTTCCATATCGAGCGACCAGATCCAAAGGGTTCACTACATTCCGAAGCGACTTGCTCATCTTCTGCCCTTCTACTGTCCACCAACCATGGGCAAAAATCTTCTTTGGCAATGGCAACCCTGCGGCCATCAAAAAAGCAGGCCAATAAATGGCATGAAAACGGAGAATATCTTTCCCCACCAAATGGATATCGGCAGGCCAGAATTTATTCACTTTCTGCGAATCCTTGGGAAAACCGATAGCCGTTAAATAGTTCGCCAAGGCATCAAACCAAACGTAGACGACATGTTTGGGATTCTCCGGCACGGGAATCCCCCAATGAAATCCAGCGCGGCTAATGCTCAAATCGCGAAGCCCACTTTCCACAAATCGGATGACCTCGTTTCTTCGAGATTCCGGCTGGATGAAATGAGGATTCTCCTTGTAGAATTGGAGGAGTTTTTCCTGATAACGACTTAGCCTAAAAAAATAACTGGCCTCTTTGAGTTTTTCCACTGGCCTTCCGCAATCGGGACACCTTCCATCCTTCAATTGCATCTGGGTCCAATAAGTCTCGCAGGGTGTGCAGTACCAATCTTCATACTCCCCGAGATAAATCTCCCCTTTTCCCGCCACTCGGCGCCAAAGTTCTCGAACCGCTCTCGCATGGCGTTCTTCGGTGGTTCGGATAAAGGCATCGTTCGAGATTGACAACGCGCTCCACAGGTTTTTGAATTCGATGACCTGATTGTTGGCAAGCTCCACTGCATTCAATTGTTGCTCTTGAGCGGCTTGCTCCACTTTTTTCCCATGTTCATCGGTCCCTGTGAGAAAGAACACCTCTTCTCCTTCGAGCCGATGGAAACGAGCCAGCACGTCGGCGGCAACCGTGGTATAAGCATGGCCAATATGCGGTCGGTCATTCACATAATAAATAGGGGTCGTGACATAAAAACTGTTCTTAGACACGCACTCCTCCTTGCTCTACACGATAAAAGAATCGCTCAATCGCAATCCGTGGAGCTACATTGAGCTCAAGGGCTCGATAGAACTCTCCCAAGGCATCCATCCATTCGAAACCTTTCTCCTCTTTTATGATTTGTTTTCTAATCATTAAAGCTATCACATCGTAACACCATTCCCAATTCTCCCTTTCCTTAAATATTTTCTCGATTAGCGCGACCCTCTCCGATCTAAATTTTTGAAACGAAAAAAAACCATCCGTGAGGGCCGTTACCTCTTCCATCTGATTTTTCAATTGGATCGCTTTCCCTAAACTTCCTTGAGCCCAAGGGACAATCGAGTCGATTTGCGCATCGTATAGGCTCAGGCGTTTGAGACCCTCCATAAGCTCTTCTGGGGTCAGTGACCTAAAAGGGATCTTCTGACAACGGGAGGCCACCGTGGGAAGAATCGATTGCACTGCGGGAGCGACTAAAATCATCAAAGCATGCGAGGGAGGTTCCTCAAGCGTTTTTAAAAGGGCATTCGCTGCGCCGCGGCTGATCTTTTCCGCGTGATCAAAGATGACAACCTTTCGATTCGCCTCAAATGGAATTATCGCAAGCCAGTTTTGGATTTCTCGGATGAGATCGATCTTGATCGAGTTCTCTTCCACCGCCACAAGACGAAGATCGGGATGAACCCCTTTTTCCACCTTGAGGCAAGCAGAACATGGACCACAAGATTTTATTTCCTGTGGCCTTTCGCAAAGGAGTCGTTTGGCTAACGCTAGAGCCGCTGTTCTTTTCCCAACCCCTGCCGGCCCAAAAAAGAGATAGGCATGCGACAACCGATTTTCATAGATCGACTTTTCCAAGCGTTGAATCGACTCGCTCTGTCCTATAAGATCAACAAACGCCATCTTCTATCCTCAAGTCCAAAAAATCTCATTACCTCCTGCAAGATTTCTTCTCGAATCTCCTCTTCAGATTTTGATGCGTCGATTACACAAAATCTCTGGGGCTCTCCCTTTGCTAATTCTAAATATCCTTGACGTACTCTCTGATGAAAGTCCGTAGGCTCTTTTTCAAAACGATCCTCAACTCCTAGCGGCGATGCTCCAAGAACCTTAAGAACCCTCTGATTGGCCCTCCACAGCCCCATTGCAATAGGACAATCCAATAAAAATGTAAGAGAAGGTCGAATCCCTTTTGTAACTAATGCGTTGGCCTTGATAATTTCTTGTATTGGCAATCCCCGCCCATAACCTTGATAGGCAAGCGTAGCGTCACTAAATCGATCACACAAGATGATTTTGCCACTTTGTAGCGCAGGCTGGAGTATTTCTGCAATATGCTGAGCACGGTCTGAGAGATAGAGAAAAAGTTCCGCGATAGGCTCCATGGACCAATCTTTTTTTTCAACAAGCAGACTACGAACTTCCTTACCTAGTGCCGTTCCCCCAGGCTCGCGTGTGACCACCACCTCCAATCCGAGCTTCTTCAAATGATCAGAGAGGAGAGGGAGCTGTGTGCTCTTCCCCGAGCCTTCCACCCCTTCAAAGGTAATTAACACCCCTTTTTTACGCATGTTGGATGCAATTTATATCTCAATTGACTCGATTATTCAATTTGGCGCTAAAACACGTTGCCGATGAGGAAATGAAATTCGCCTGCAGATTCTTCCGGTTGGCGATCGAGTTTGTAGCCCCAATCGAGTCGAAGGGGTCCAACAGGCGTTCGATACCGCAAACCCATCCCCGCTGAAAATCGAAGGTCCTCGAGATTGATGTGATCGAAATCCTCCCAAACGGCCCCGCCATCTTGGAAAAATGCCCCTCCAAAGTTTCTCCAAATCGGAAAACGAAGCGCCAAACTATAGCTCAACACCGCTTCTCCTCCGAGAGGAATCCGATTCCCTTCCGAATCCACCTCAATGGGACCAATGCTGTCTTGGCTGAAGCCACGAACCGAGGTTCCTCCCCCCAGGAAAAACCTCTCCTCCCGAGGGATCGATTCTGTCTCGTCATAGGTAAAAGCCAAGCCGGCTTGCCCGCCAGCCACCGCAGAGAGAGGACCAATTAGCCGAAAAAAGTGGGTGCTCTTCAATTGATTTTTTACAAATTCTTCCTTCGTCAGAAGAAGCTCGTCAGAAACTTCGGTTTGAAACGTGGTGAAATGCCCTCGCTGCGTATTGAAGGGATCATCTCGCGTGTCCCAAATCAGAATGGGGCCGATCAAACTCAGTTGCACCGTCCCCTCTTCCACGTCGGTCGCACCGGCATCGACGTTGAAACGCCGAAGGAGCTCAAATTGATATTGGAGCGTCCCTTTCAATGTAGGAGTGAACTCGCGATCCAGAGCGGCAATGAAACTATTCCCTCTCGAATCAAAATCGATCTCTCTTAAGAGTTGGTTGATGTAATTGAGCCGTAAATCCACGTCGTAACCGAAAAGCCAAGGCTCCTTGTAACCAACCTCTATCTTCTCCTCATTGAGCCCATCGGGGAGATCGGTATCGGGGCTGGTCAGCTCTAACTGCTTGGCAAAATAACTGGCACTCCCTCTGAGAAAGAGGCTCCGGGCCGTCCCAAATAAGTTTCGATAAGTCACTCCTGCGAACCCACGAATCCCTTCGGCCGTTCCGTAACCAAATCCAAATTCCACCAACCCCGGCTTTCTCTCTTTCACTCGAACGACCAGATCCTGAATCTGCTCATCGGTTGAGAAAGAGACCGGCTCCATCGTCACGCTGCGGAAAAGCCCCAACTGGTAGAGCTTTCTTTGAGACGCAAAGATCTGTTCCGCATCGTAGGGATCTCCTTCCTCTAGCCGCATCTCTCTTTCAAGAATAAAATCCTTCGTGAGTCGATTTCCGCTAAAAAGGGTCTGACCGAAACGATATTGTTTTCCCTCGTAAATATTATAATGGACATCCACCCAGGGCTCTTCGGCATGATAAATTGTCTCCACCTCGACTCGGGCCTCGATGTAACCTCGACGAACGTACTCCAACTCCAGTTGATTCCGATATTCATCGACCTCCTTGAGATTCACCGGCTCTCCAACTTGAATGGGAACCCTCTGACGTAACTCTTTCTCCGTTAGAGATTGATTCCCATAAAAAACCACCTCGTTGACTCGCACCTGAGCCCCTTCGATCGCTCCAATCGTCAAATGGATCCCATGGATCTCCTCGTCGAACTCCACTTGGCTGATCTCAACCGCCGCATCGAGATATCCATTCTCATGGTAGAAACTGCGGACAGCCTCGAGATCCTTCTCCAATTCGGGCCTGATAAAATATCCCCGATGCACACGACCCAAAAGGCGGCCGATGACTTTCCATAGGCCAAAACGGATCGGCTTCGATTCCCGTGTCCACATCTCTTCTTCTAAGTCCTCCTCCTCAAACGCCTCAATCCCTTGCCATTCCATCTCACGAATTCGCGCCTGTTCGCCCAAACTGAGGTGAAACACAATCTTCTTTTCTTCGGCGCCTTCCACTATTTCTGGTTTGGCCACCACTTCCGGCTTGGCGGTTGCAAACGGATAGCCCTTCTCCTGCAAGAATTGAACGAGCCGCTCTGAGGAAAGATCTAAAAAACCCCGACTGATCCGAATCTCCTCCTCTCGAGACCAGCCCAACGCCTTCTTCAATCGAGAACGAGAAAAGGAATGGAGAGAATCTTGTTCAAACTCTAACAGATATCGAACTCCTGAAAAAATAGGGAGGAAAAACTCCACTTCTCCAGGAGCCCCTGTCGCTAGAAGCTGCCCCTCCCCGATTCGAACCTCGT
Organism: Deltaproteobacteria bacterium; assembly: GCA_016202395.1. Lineage (GTDB taxonomy): Bacteria > JACQOV01 > JACQOV01 > JACQOV01 > JACQOV01 > JACQOV01. The sequence continues at coordinate 11,027 of JACQOV010000050.1, read as the reverse complement.
AGTATTCCTTTTCGAAATACAATCTCTTGAGTTCTTTAATAGAGGATCGCAATTTGTCCTGACTAAAAAGATCTCCCACCTTTAAATCGATTGCCTTCAGCAGTTCCGAATCCAAAAGGGCAGGACTCCCCACAAACTGGATGGCGCGAATTCGACTTCCAGCCCCCTCGTTAATCTTAAAGTCCACACGATACTGAAGTCGACGACGTTGTTTCAACTCCATCTGAACGGAGGCATTGGGGAAACCCTCCTCTTGGTAGGCCCCCACAATCCTCTGCTTCCATTCCTCCACAAACTCAGGATCAACGGACTCCCCCACTTGAAGTCTTAGGAGACGAGTCAATCGCCGACCGGAGAGCCGACCGTTCCCCGAAAAGCTCCAACTTCCCAACCGCCACTGAGGGTAGAAAAGATAAATGAGCCGAATCCCTTCTGGAATCTCTTCTCGATGGACTTCAATATCGCGAAAAAGCCCTTTAGCGTAAAGTCGACGCAACCCCTGATCCACCTTCAGAGAAGAGAACTCTTCCCCTTCGGAGATCCCTAAGAGCGGCACGATTTCACTCTCTCGCACCCCTTGAGGAACAACCAACTCAATCTCCCTCACCATCTCCCCCGCCCACGCAGCCAACGGAATTGCCAAACAAATCATTAGAAAAACCGCACACAAAGCGCCATTAAAAACACCCTTTTCGCTCACACGCGAGATTTTTGACCCGTCTAAGGCTCGGGTCGCTCGATTTCTGAACTCGCCCTTCGGGCTCAAACAGCAGAAATCGTCCCGTACGGACCTACGGGTGGCATGGGGTGGGGGCCCCCCAGGCGCGCGGACAGTGGAGCACGCCTGGGGGAAACCCCATGACAGGACCCGTAGGTCCGTACGGGAACGCTCCTCCTCGCCAAGACGGGTCCCCCAAAAATCTCGCGAAGTTCGCTCAAAGGGTATTTTCAATGACATCAACATCCGACTATTCAAATTCAAAACCAAACTTTAAGTCCGCCCCAAAATTTCCTACACTCTCCTCCGGATCCTCTCCCCGAAGAACCTCGTTATTCCAATTCCCCAACAAAGAGATCGAACGGGTCAAACGATACTCGAGCGTCGCCGCCTGCTCAGAAAGCCCGCTTCCGGAAACATCGATCGTTCTCGAGTACGAGACGCTAAGATCGGCTTGCAATGTTTTTCCCACGGTGACCCGAGGATTGGTTGCATTAACACGAGAAGAGTAGCTCGACTCCAGCTCCAATCGATCGGGAGTCACGTATTGAGAAAAGTTCTCACCGGTCGATTCCTCGATGGAACGACTGACCCTTTCGAAATTCTCCAAGAACAGACCTCCTGTCAATGAGAAAGCCTCCGCCGTGGCAAAAGCTCCTAAACTGGCTGCCTCTGTCCCGACGTAACTAAAAAGCAGGAGTTGGGTCACCTGCCATTCTGAAAGGGGGGGATCGGTCACAAAATCGATCCGAGGCATCTTGCGCAAAGATCCCGAAACAAACATCTGAACCTCATACTCCGTTCCCGTAAATCGGTCCTTTTTGACCATGCGAGCCTCCGTCTGAATAACGGGGTCTACCTCCGTTTCCCGTGTGAAGTCGACAACGCCGCTATCGACCTCAAAACGGTTCCCTCGATAACTCATCCTCCCCTCCACGATCTCAAAGGACCCTAAAAGCCCCACATTCCTTGTATCCCCCATCAGGTTGGCGTTCCCTCGCAGCTCTGCCTGAACCCCATTGGCTCGAACGACCACATTGTCATCCATCTCGATCGCCATGTCGAATTGGATTTCCCCTTTCTCTTGGCGACGAACCACCTCTCCTCGACCACGCCCCCCTCCAAACTCAAAGAGTCGCTCGCTCACGGAAACCCTCTCGTCATAGACTCCTTGGCTGGCAACGATCGATCCTGATAAAACCAACCGATCCATCTCCCCTGAAAGATAAAGTTTCCCCCGCGCATTGGCGGTCAACGATTCGGGGTGATGCCAAAAAACGTTCGAAAAATCGAACCGGAGATCGACGTACTCCAATCGAAAGCGATCGACACCCAAGAAACCATCGGCCCGCACGGCTCCACCCCCCCATTGCCCACGGAAGGAATCGATCTGAATCCGATCCCCTTTGAGATCGAACTCCGTTTCCACATTTTCAAACCCTTGACTTAGTTTTCCAAAGGAAAAAAATCCTTCCCGAATGGCCGCTTTTCCGTGCCAACCCCGTTTGGAACCCCACTGGGCATCGAAGTGAAGCTCCCCTTCCGATCGATCCAACCCTTGGATAATGAGGGTTGCAAGGCGGAGATCCGCATCCCCCTTGAGAATCAGTTCTTGATCCCCCTCTTGGGATCTCCCTTCGACCGAGACCCGAGTTTGATCGCCAATCCACGTCATTACAGTCGACCAATTCCTTCCCCTCCATTGGACTTGGGCTGGCCTCTCCAGTTGGGCCGACAGACCATTTTGGGACAAAATCAGTTTTTGGAGCTCCAAAACTCCGTCCGGCTCTTTCCATCGATCGAGCCCTCCTTGAAGTGAAAGATGCCCTGTGGCCACGGTCGATGCCTTCTTCCACTTGCGATACCAGCCGGTCCAAGGGACGACATCCCAATTCTGGAAATCAGCCATCACCTCATACCTTCGCTTGCCAGGATCCAGATCGAATGTGAGGACCCCTTGGAATAGCGCAGGCTCCAACGCCAGGTTGAGCCTCACATTCTTTCCATCCCAATGAACACCCCCTTTTCCCCCTTGAAAAGGGACCGTGTTTAAGAGACCCGGCTGAGAAACGACCCACGCCTCTAAAACCTTCTCCTGACGAGTCCCCTTCCAACTACCGCTCCATTGAATAGGGGCATCCAGTTCCAAGCCCATTTTCTGAAGTCTATTGGAATGCTTTGCATTGAGATTCGTAGAGGTCAACTCTATATCGAGCTTTCCTTCTCGATCCAAAACCCCAGAGACTAAAACCTCTCCTTCCCCTTTCTTCAGTCGCGCCGAATGGATTTTGACGTCCCCCTCCGTCCACTCTAGCTCCACAGCTCCGTTCTCAAATCGCTCTTCATAGACAGCAACTTGCTCCATCTGAAAGGAGCCACTGCCGTTGAGCCTCTTTCCTTCCCCTGAGAGGGCCAGTTTTCCCGTGGCCTCCCCTTCGACATGACCTTCTAGAAAATCGAGAGGGAATCTCCCCCCTAAAAGGTAAGAGAGATCGGACACAGCAGCCTTTTCAAAAGAGACATCCACAGAAACCATGGGGGGATTCGCAAACTCTACGTATACCTGCGAAACGATCTCGCTCGTCCCACTCAAGACAGCGACTTGAGGAAACGCCAACTGACGGTTCTGATAAAGAACGGGCCCTTGAATCTTCCCCACGCGGAATTCAAGAACCTTGAACTCCTCCAAATCGACCTCTCCCTCGATCGTGGGATCTTTGAGCCTTCCATACATTCGCCCCGAGAGAGAGCCTTTTCCCGCCAACGGGATGGGACCTACCTTCTTTGCAACACCCAAGTCAAAATTACTGGAGGAAAATTGAAGATCCAGATGGTTAGGAAAAGCGATGGCACCCCCCCATTGAATCTCGGCTCCACTCGATCTCAAAATCCCTTCGTCAATGGAGATTTCCCTCGAAGAGGCTCGAACTTGGGCTGTGAGTTGACTATCGGCAAACTCCACAACACTCTCCGAGACAAGATCTCCAAGGGGCTTTTTAAAAATCGAAAAATGGCTAAGCTCAAGTTCTGTTTGGGCCTCTACAATCCAAGGGGCTCCCAATGGCACTCCCAATTCCCCTTTCGCCTCCACATGCCCTTCCACACCCAATGCCACACGATTTTTCCGAACGTGAAAACGTCTCATCCAATCCGCGAACTCCACGGAACGGAGATCCAAAGAGGCCGAAAAAACATGAGGCGCTCTGGCCTCTATTTCTATTTTTCCTTCGAGCTCCCCTTTTTCCAAGGTAGCGTGAAGAGGATGAAACTCCATCTTTTCTTGAGAGAAACGGAAATCGGTTTGAAGGAGATCCAAGGCATAGCTCTTTCCAACAAATCCTTTTACATCGACATGACCGTGAGAGAGAAGATCGCCCCATCTCCCCTCCGCAATCCATTCCCCCTTTACTTTCCCGTTCAAAGCTCCCCATCGAGGATAAAGGGAACTCAAAATAGAAAGATCGGCGCTTCCTTGCGCGCGAGACCACAAGGTTTTTTTTGGACCGAGATCCAATCTCCCTTCCCCCTCCAAGTGAACCCAAGAGCTATGGATCAAGGCCTCTCTCCATTCCAATAGCCCCTTTTTCATAACCAGCTCGGTTTGAGCCATCTCAATCCGGTGAATCTGATTTTGGTATTGAACCTCCATGGGAGCGAAGGCCAATCTCAGATCCAGATGAGGTCCCCGCAGATCGACTTTTCCTTGAAGACCAAAATCGTAACTGGTGAGCCGAAGTCCTGTGGAACTCTCTTGCAAACGAATAATTCCATCGGAGAGTCTTAAATTTGCGATCACCAGAGGAAAAGAGGTAATCGTGCTCCGCTTCTTTTTTTTACCCGAGGAAGGCAGTAAGGAACGGGCCTTTTCGATATCCACCGATATCTCTGGAGAGGAAACCTCCACAGAACGGAGGCGAACTATCCCCAACAAGAGAGCGGAGGGGTTCCAGTAGGCAAAGATCCGTTTCGCTTTAACAGAAATAGCCTCCTCGGGAAGAGCAAATTCTGCGTCAAGGATCTCAATGCGAGGAGGCCAGATTTGCCAGCGGACATGCTCTGCGGTCAACTGAACATTCCATCGACTTTGTAGCACATTTTGAAGGGCGCCAAAGGCTTTTGTTTCAAAATCAGAGCGATAAAAAAAGAGGAGAATCACTGCCCATACAATGAGAAGAGACGGAATTAAGATAAGGAGGAGGCGTCGCATGACCCTCTACGAATCGGAGTCGGATAAAGTTCCCGTTCCCTGTTCCTGTTTTGACGATCCCACGGCCTCTCCAGGGACGATGTATCGCCCCTGAATCCACGCCCCCAAATCTAACCACCGACAACGCTCAGAACAAAAAGGGCGATAAGAATTCCCCTCCCATCGGGTGGAGGCTCGACACACCGGGCAACGCGAAATCCGCGTTTTTGGAGATCTTTTTGCAACCACGAGTCGGATTCTATCTAAATTCTCAAACTTATTCAAGAAAGTGTATCAAAAATGGGAATGGAGCGGGCGACGGGGATCGAACCCGATGGGCCTATTGAAAAAGATCGCCTAACATCCCAAAAAGATTCAAGAAATAATTTACCCTCAAAATCGGGTGCCCAACAGGTGCCCAAAAAAGAGGAAATCCTACAAGAAATCCAAAACCTCAGGGACCGAGCGGATACCTTAGAAAAACAGCTCCGAGGTTCTAAGAACGAGGACTAAGAAAATGGGCTTAAGAGAACGTTACCACCGACTTCGAGAAAAGGCCCTCTCCGCTGGCTCCTCTTATCACTGGATCGAGGAGGCTGCCTTACTGGGAGCCATTCTTCATCGAGAGGCCGAAAAGATGACAGGCCTCGAAAAACTCCTCTGGCTGGCCGATATCCAATTTCAACGGCTTTCTGAAAAACTCAAGTTTTTGGAACTAGAAACAGGAACCCGATGGTATCCCAAAAAGTTCTATAGAGCCCGGGATCAATCGAAAAAGAGTTGTAAAGCTTGGTGAATCATCCAATGATTTGCTCAAAGGCCTTAATATAAAACGGATCACTTTCTAGGCTCCATGTTGGGTTTCGGAAGTCCCACTCCTTGCCAATACTGGTCGACCCTAGCGAGAAGGTTCTTTTTCTCCTCAGGGCTCGCCTTTAAGCGGGTTTCAATTCGGTGTCTAGCCTCCACGTAAACATCGCGAGCCATCTCTTCCAGATGGAGCCTTAAAGGAGAAACAGGGGGCACCGTCTTTAAATAAGGCCCCACCACGCCTAATTGCTCCGTAAAGGCAATAACCTCCTCCATCTCTAGCTCTTCCGGAGTAAAATCCCCCCCCTTCTCCAATAATCGAGAGACATGAACCAGCTCATGCAAATAGGTCATAAAAAAGAGGGCTCGCTGCTTCGGATCTTGAATATCAACTGGAAAATGATCCTCCTTCATCCACACGTAGATCGTGCCATTTTCTATCACTGGTCGAGTGATGGCATAAGCATCCCTGTCATGCGGATAGCGATCTAAATTGGCTCGAGCCATAATCACTTCTTTAAAAGAAGTTGACGATTCCATCTTTTGAATCATCTCGGGCTTATACTGTCGAATAGTCCCATACGTTTCCCGAGCCAAAGTGATAGTAGAAGAACTAAAACCACCGGCGGCATCTTCTCCTAAAAGAAGATCTACCTGCCCCTGGGGCCCTTCCTCCCACACCACCATCCGATTGAGATTATAATCCACCGTAGCGAGCCCCGATGGGTCTACAAAATTCACAGGATTGTTCTGAGTATAAGAATAAGGCTGAAAGCTCTGAGGATCCAAGAGATCGGATCCGGCCCGAAGAATTCCAAGATAAGGATCAGGTGAAACAAAACAGGAAAGAGCAGGATCATAATAGCGATGAATGAAGTAATAAAGGGCCCCTTCAGGATCTAATTCTCCTCCCGTGAAACCGTAAGAAGTGTTGGCTTGAGAGCTGGCCGAGATCCTTTCACCCCACGGATCGTATTGGAAGATTTCAGAGACAACACCCTGGTCTTTTGTGATCAGCACTGTGGAGCCCAGATGATCGGGATGATAGAACAGGATCTGGGCAAAAGAAAACGATGCGGGGGAAAAGAGAATCAAAGAAATTATCCAGTATAGAATCGTCATGCTAACCCTCAAATTTTATTTATAAGGCGATCTGCTTCGGGTTTGTCGTCCTTTAATCATTTGGGCTTAAGCCAAGGGAACCATTGATCGATCCAATCTCTGAGGGTGTCTAAGCGGTCTTGCCATACATTAGTGAGAACACCTACAATCGATCCTCGGCATTCAGTACCATCGGGAAGATTGAAAGCCTCTACAGGATTGGGATCGTTATGATCCCCTGTTGATGCTGAAGCTCCCATCCCTCTACAGGCGAAGGTTTTCCAAATAATGTTGCCATATTCTCCATCAGGATCGGCCGCTAAGATCGCATCTCTAGCATCCAACAGGGAAGGATTCACCTCAGTACCACTCATGCCATCAACAATGAGTTGTTCCACCCTAGCCTTCCCTTCTTCATAACCATACTCATCAATAAACCTCTTTCGAAGATCCCAGAGAGTTCCCGACCAGATCTCCCCATCGTCATGAACCTCACAGCCGTTGGGACTATGGCAAAGATCTTCATAGGTAAGAGGGTTCTGATTCATGGCATATCGCCGCACCCCTTTTGTGGTATCCCCGGTCCGGTATTCTCCATGAACAGGGTCGTTATAAATACTCCCTGCAAACCAGTCTCCCCACCCTTCCCCCATCGCCCCACTTTGTACGCCCATGAGACCGGTTACATCGTTGGGACCCCCGACTAAACGGGTGGATAGCCCGTGGGTGTACTCATGGATGATCGTGTCTCCACTGAAAGCTCCATCGACGTAACGATAATCAGGGGGGCTGTTCATGTAGATTTCCAAGCGAGAATATCCCTGAGCAGGATCATAACCATCCGGCGTCGGATAAAAACTGGCATTATTCCGATTGCCCATATCCCATTCGTCCTGTGCATCCGCATAGACAGGATCTTTATCCAATCCTCCTTGACCTCCATTATCATACTGGAAGTTCCCCGCCGCTTCTTTGAAGCCCAAGTTGTAATAATAATCATGAATAAAATTGACCCCATAAAAGAGGTTAGTCAGAGCCGCATCGAGATCGGTATCGATATCAGTCCCTTGGGAGGTCTGATAGGCATCTTGGAAAGGGTATTCAAAATGTCCATCTGTAGCAGTGGGACTGTATCCTTTTTGATCATCACCATTACGGTCTTCTTGGGTGCAACTATTGTTTCCTCCAAGGGTCGAATAAAAACCTTGATGTGGTTGCAGCCATCCTTGAGGAGAAGCCAAGGGATCCCCTAAAAACAATTTTAAGACCTGAGAGGCATCATCAGGATCTTCTTCAAAGATAAGCCCCTGGGGTTGATCGGTTAAGACAAGATTAATACGATATAGAATCTCCCCAGAGTTTGCATCGACAAGGATTAAGTATCTTTCATCCCCACTTTTATGAAAAAGAACCTGCCATGCCAATCGAAACTCATGGTGCATTGGAAAAACCACAAGGCTTGCTTTATGGAAACCATCGGTTCGATTAAAGGGACCTTTCTTAAAGATTGTTGCAGAGGTGGAATCCGAGGATTCCGATAGAATTTCAGGTTCAAAGTCGACTTTCAGTGTCACATCATAAGCTACCTCCCTCAAAGCTTCTCCAGCAGAAAGGTGAGAAACCGTAGAGACAGCGATGCCCGAATAGTACTCTCCACTCACACGGAGGATCCTTCCCAAAGGATCGATGCTAAACTGGATTTGACCTTGGAAAATGGGAACGCCTTGGTAGTACTGTGCCAAAACGAGATGCGTTATCCCATTATGAGAAGTCTGATACTCACTAGCAACCTTCCAATCAGAGAGGTTCTCCGAAGTAATACCGAAAACATTTCTATGCCTCTCTAGGAAGTCAAAAGAGATCACAGAGGGTGAGGCTGAACTCGGCACGGTCAGATAATCTTGATCCTTCATTAAAGATCGCAGAGCCTGGCTGAGAGGATTCCAAGTCACTCGAATGCCTTCGCCATACCTTTCTTTTAACCCTTCAAGAATCGCCACTTGCTTTTTGGAAAGTCTTGTAAGCGACCAACTCTCCTGCACTCGTATGTCGAAATTTCGAAGAGGAGGAGTTTGATCTTCAAACGCAGAGATATTTGTGAAAGAAGTCGCCGGCGGTATGGAAGAATGATCACAGATAAAGTTGCTCCCCAGAGAGCCATCCACATTGACGTTTTGTGCGTAGATATCATAATCGATGTCACTGCGTCGATCTGTCCAAACAATAATACCTCCTCCAGAGCCATCGGTGACGAGTCGTGGGTAACCTTGATATTTCGCTGCTGTCGAAATCGGGGCCCCTTTATTACCCCATAATAAGTTTCCATTTACGTCCATGTGCTGAGCATAAATATCCCCATCAAACTCGTTTTGACGGTCGGAATAAGCAAGGATAATGCCTCCATTTCCATCGCTCATAACATCAGGAAAGAATTGATCATCTGATGCGCTTGAAATGGATTTACCCGTAGCCCCCCATAATAAATTTCCATCGCTATCGATGCGTTGAGCGTAAAGGTTTCCATCACCATAGGCGATCTCGAATACGATAATAGCTCCTCCATTTCCATCGCTCATAGCTACGGGATCCGCCTGAGTGCGTTGATCGTATCCTTCAGCGATCGGAATTCCATCAATAGCCCACAGTACAGAACCATTTGCATCGATACGTTGAGCGTAGATGTCATCATATCCAGTGTTGTCGCGCTTATCCGTCCAGGTAATAATAGCGCCCCCCATTCCATCACTGACTAACCGGTCATCGTACTGATAATGAGATTGTGAGACTATGGGAACTCCGTTATTTTGCCACAGGGAATTGCCATCGGAGTCAATTTTTTGAGCATAGATATCAGGGTTGTTGGAGCCAGTTCCATTCCGATAATCGGTCCAAGTCATGATGACACCGCCAGCACCGTCGCTCATGAACCCAAGATCTACTCCTTGGCCATTGGGAGCTACGACGATCGGAATGCCATCCAATGCCCAAAGAATATTCCCGTTCGCATCCACCCGTTGGGCATAGATGTCGTAATCGGATCCATTCCTTTTGTCTTCCCAAATAATAATGGCTCCTTGGAGGCCATCGCTAATGATAGAGGGTCCGCGTTGCCGATCGGTGAAGCTACAGATAGAAATACCATCATGGCCCCACAGAGCTGCACCGTTACTGTCTATTCTTTGAGCGTAAATATCCTCATCCGTGCCATTACGTTTGTCATCCCAGGTAATGATGGCCCCCCCTTCACCATCCCCAATGAGCCGAGGATCGTTTTGATTTCCGGAAGCGGAAGATACAATGACGCCGTTAGTTTGCCACTCTATGCTTCCATTCAAATTAGTCTTTTGCGCGTAGATATCGTGGTTATCAGTGCCACTCCGATAGTCAGCCCAAGTGATGATCGCTCCACCTCGACCATCGTTGGTCACTTGACCGATCCATTGATCATTGGGCGCTGTAACAATAGGAACATTCACCGCAGGATCCGAAGGCCACCCAGCCGCCAAGGAAAAAGAAGGGAAGAGGATAACCGGAATGAGAATGACAACGAACTTCTTGAACATAAATAACTCCTCCTTGAGGTGTATTTAAAAAACTAAAGTGCTTCCCGCTCTGTTCATCCTTTGAACCTTTACTAAAATGTGAATCCCACATTCGATTTACAAGCTCAACCTGTGGATAACAATTTTCTCTAAATAAGCTTTGATTCAGTTCCTGGATGCGATCGAAATTATAGGCCTAGAGTGCCAGATAAATCAAGAAAATAGAATGATACAAATGCAATGGCATTTGCCGTGCCCATGAGACGAGTTATATTCTGTTGAACCACCGGCCGAGAATATCTTGAAGAATGGAGCCCAAAATCTCTCGTAGCGATTGCCAAGGCAGTTTAACTCGCCCTCGACAATCGGTTCCATCCGGAAGATCAAAGGACTCGACAGGATTGGCATCATTGTGATCCGTCGTGGAGGCTGGAACCCCCATCCCTGTACAAGCGAATACCTTCCAAAGGAGGTCTTGGTTTCCTCCTTCATTAGCTAAATCGGCTGCTAAGATGGCATCCCTGGCATCGAGCATCGAGGGATTGACCTTAGTAAATTTCATCCCATCGATCACCAATTGCTCCACTTGAGCTTTCCCTTCCTCATAATCGTACTTCTCAATGAATTTTTCTCGTAGATCCCACAGAATCCCAGACCAGATCTCCCCATC
>JACQOV010000044.1 GCA_016202395.1 Deltaproteobacteria bacterium | reverse complement strand
CTATTGAAGAACCCCTGTTCACCCTTCGACTGGGTTCAGGGTGAACGGGAAATAGATTGAAAATATGGACTTCCATCCGTGGGGGATTTTTTGACTTCTTGACGGCTTTTTGGTAGTAATCTTGCATGGTTTTGGCCCATTCTGCAAAATCCTTCAGTGAATTCAGTGAAGAAGAATCAGAAACATCTCCTCTTGAGAAAGAGCGATTCGATGGACGACCCACTTGTGTTGAAATCGATCTTGAGCGCCTTGCTAAAAATTTTCGTGCCATCCGAGATGGGACAGGCCCTTCTTCTAAGATCCTAGCGGTTGTTAAAGCGAACGCCTATGGGCATGGAGCCATTCCTGTGGCAAAGACCCTCTGTGGGGAAGGGGCCCACTCTTTAGGAGTGGCTACCGTGGAGGAGGGGATCGAACTCCGCTGCGCAGGAATCGAGCTTCCGATATTAGTTTTAGGGGGGTTCCACTCTTTGCAGATCCCGCTGCTGGTTGAGTCGGACCTGACCCCTGTCCTTTTCGATCTTCAAACCACAGAGGATCTCTATCAATTTGCGCGGAAGGCCGGGAAAAAAATCGCGGTTCATGTCAAGGTGGATACGGGAATGGGGCGTTTAGGGATCCTGCCAGATCAGGCAGAATCCTTTTTCCAAACCTTAAAGAAGATGGGGCATTTCCTCACGTTTGAAGGGCTCCTTTCTCATTTTGCCAGCGCTGATGGAAAAGAGATCACCTACACTCAAAGCCAGATCGAGGTGTTTCAGAAGACGCTTCAACAGGCCCAGCAGATGGGATTGGATCCGATTCCTCATATCGCCAACAGCGCCGCGATCTTAAAGAAACTTCCCTGCTTAGATTCCATGGTTCGCCCAGGAATTTTGCTGTATGGGTATGCCCCCTCTTCTCATCTGGAAGGAGTTCTTCCTGTGGAGCCTATTCTTTCATGGAAAACCCGGGTACTCTCGATTCGGGAGGTGCCGGTCGGTTTCTCGGTCAGTTATGGGGAGAGTTTTGTAACCCGTCGTCGCACACGACTGGCCGTTTTGCCGGTAGGATATGCCGACGGTTATCCGCGGCTTTTGTCGAATCGTGGAGAGGTTCTCGTTCGAGGGAGACGGGCCCCTGTGGTGGGCCGAGTTTGTATGGATTTAACGATGGTGGATCTCACAGAGATTCCAGAATCTCAAACTGGAGATGAGGTGATTTTGATTGGAAAGCAAGGGCAGGAACGTTTAACCGCCGATGACATGGCTCGTTGGAGCGACACAATTTCTTATGAAGTTTTGTGTGGTATTGGTCGTCGAGTTCCACGTCGCTATAGAGGTGCCCTAAGGAATCATCCCTATGATATTTAATGTGGTGGGTCGTGCCTCTTTAAGAGTTTTCGATCAAGTCGGTGGGATTTTTCTGCTTCTTGTCCGTTCCGCTCAATGGGCCCTCCGTCCTCCTTTCCGCCTTGATATTTTGATCCGTCAGATGGAGTTCGTTGGAGTTCAGTCCACTTTTATCATCGGATTGACCAGTCTCTTTACAGGGATGGCCTTCACCCTTCAGGGTTACTACGGTTTTCGCATCTTTGGGGGCGAGGATTTTTTGGGGGCGAGCATGGTTTTAGCGCTCACTCGGGAACTAAGTCCCGTCCTTGCCGCCATCCTTGTGACGGGGAGGGCCGGCTCTGCCATGTGTGCGGAGCTGGGTTCCATGCGGGTGAGTGAGCAGATCGATGCCCTCTTTACGATGGCCGTCAACCCGATTCAGTATCTTGTGGTTCCTCGTTTGCTGGCCTGTCTCCTGATGGTCCCGCTTCTGGCCATTCTCTTTGATGTTCTAGGATCCTTTGGAAGCTACTTGGTGGCGGTAAAGATTATTGGTGTGAGTTCTCAGACCTTTTTTGACCAGATCATTCGCATGGTTAGTGCCGCCGATGTCTGGAAAGGGATGGTCAAGGCGGCTGTCTTTGGTCTCGTTTTGGCGTTGATCAGTTGCTATAAAGGCCTTTATGTGACAGGAGGGGCCGAAGGGATTGGGCGGGCAACAACCCAATCGGTCGTCTATTCTTCTGTCGCCATATTGGTGAGTGATTATTTTTTAACCGATTGGCTGTTTTAGTCATGATAGAGATTAAGAATTTGTTTAAATCGTTTGAAGATCGGCCGGTTTTGAATGGAGTGAATCTCAAGATCGAAAAGGGATTGATTACCGTTGTTTTGGGAGTCAGTGGCGGAGGAAAATCGGTCCTTTTGAAACACCTGATAGGCCTTTTGAGGCCGGATCAAGGGGAGATTTTAGTTGACGGAATCGATCTGATCCCGCTGACGGAGGTTGAATTCAACGCGATGCTCCGGAGGTTCGCGGTCCTCTTTCAAGGAGGGGCATTATTCGATTCCATGACCCTTTTTGAAAACGTTGCCTTTCCGATGCGAGAACGTTTAGGTTTAAAAGGCTTCGAGATTCCCAAAAGGGTGGAATCGTTACTCCGTCAAGTGGGGTTGCCCAATATCGGTTGGAAAATGCCAGATCAGCTCAGTGGCGGGATGCGCAAACGGGTGGCTTTGGCTCGCGCGCTCGCCTTAACACCCGAATATATTTTCTACGATGAGCCAACCACAGGGCTGGATCCCATTACCTCGGATGCTATCGCCAACCTCATTGTTAAAACACATCGAGAGAATCGCTTGACGAGTTTCATAATCTCTCATAACATCAATGAAATCTTTAAAATGGCGGATCGGTTGGCGTTGCTTCACAACGGGGTTGTCGCCGCCTATGGCACTGTTTCGGAGTTCCAACAGTCGAAGGACCCGTTGGTGCGACAGTTTTTGGAGGGGCGATCCGAGGGTCCCATCCAGATCATGGAGTAGAGCGTGAATTTTTCTTATGAAACGAAAGTGGGTGTGTTTGTCACCGTCTTGGTGGTCTTGACCCTTTTTGCTATTTACCGGACGGGGGATTGGGGAACATGGGGGCAACGGGGCTACTCTTTGTACGCTGTTTTTGATTCGGCTCAGGGGATTAGTCCAGAAACTAAGATTTATATGGCAGGGGTTCCTATTGGAGAGGTAGAGGCGGTGGATCTCATCGATGGAAAGGGCAGGGTTCGCATGAGGATTGACTCGGGGGTTTCTATCCCCCAGGATTCCACGATCTCGATTGGAGTCCATGGGTTGGTCGGTCAACGTTATCTCGAAGTGATCACGGGGTCGAAGAGCTCTCCTCCGTTCAAGCCGGATGAAAAATTCATCTCCACCGAAGGGCAGGTGGAGATGCGAGAGCTGATGAATGAGATGGCTGCGGTGGCACGTAACGTTAGGAATATTACCGAGGCATTAGAAGGAAGTCTAGATTCGATCCTAACGAGTTTCGAGGAGGTGGGGGAGTCGTTCCGAGAAACGTTACCGGAGGTTTTAAAGAATCTTGAATCGGTGACAGAGAATGTGAGCGGGTTGATTGGTGAGAATCGCGAGGGGCTCGATCAGAGCCTTGCCGATATTCAGGAAGCTGCGCGGCGACTAGAAGCCTCGATGACCTCTTTGGCCAACATTACCCAGAAGATTGACGAGGGGGAAGGGACGCTGGGGCAGTTGGTCAACGATCCGAAGATGGCGGATAATATTAGTCAAACGATGGAAAATGTGAATGCCTTGGTCGGGACCACTCGCCGGTTGAGGGTTTTTCTGGGATACCGTGGAGAGTTTCAGGTCGATCCCGGAGAGGTCAAGAGCGCCTTTTCTCTCCGGTTGCAACCTCGAGATGATAAGTTCTATGAGATTGGACTGGTGAGCGCTCCAGGGGGGACGAGTGAAAAAGAGACGGTCCTTACAACGACCGGTGGCGTGACGACTCGGACGGAAACGACAACCCTTTCCGATGAAGGGCTCTCGTTCAATCTTCTTTTTGGAAAACGGTTCTATGGCCTTACATTTCGATTCGGTATTCTTCAATCCGAGGGGGGAATGGGGATCGATTATGCGTTATTCCGAGACCATTTGAGTTTGTCGCTCGAGGCGTTTGATTTTGGCAGAGACCCCAATCCAAATCTTCGGGCGTTTGCCGATTTTCTTCCAGTCCGTTATCTTTATCTCACCGCGGGGGGGGAAGATCTCTTGGACCATGACGATAATCCCATCCTCTTTTTTGGGGGGGGAATCCGGGTTCAGGATGATGATATTAAGTCACTTCTGGGGCTTGTGGCAACGGGGGCCTCGGCACGGTAATCTAAATTATGTCACGCATTAAAAGAGCGCTCATTAGTGTCTACGAGAAGGAAGGGATTGTCCGCTTTGCAAGGGGACTTAAAGGTCTCCATGTGGAGATTGTCTCCACCGGAGGGACGGCCCGTCTGCTTCAACAAGAAGCGATCCCTGTCAAAGAGATCAGCGATTTTACAGGTTTCCCTGAGATCTTGGAAGGGAGAGTGAAGACTCTTCACCCGCGAGTTCATGGAGGGATTCTAGGACGACGATCGAAGCCGAGCCATGTGGATCAGATGAAGGAACATGGGATTGAACCGATCGATTTAGTGGTCGTCAATCTCTATCCCTTCGAAAAAGTGACCGCCAACCCTGCTTGCTCTCTAGAAGAGGCTTTAGAAAATATCGACATTGGAGGTCCCACCTTAATTCGGGCTGCCTCAAAGAATTTTGAGGACGTGGTGATCCTCGTCGATCCTCAAGATTACGAATGGGTGATGGAGGAGTTTAAGAAGGGGGAGGTGAGTCTTTCGCGAGATCAGAGAGCCCGTTTAGCGGCAAAGGCCTTTGCTCACACCGCTCGGTACGATGCCTATATCAGTCGGTATCTTTCAGGAAAAGAGGAGAAAGAGACCCTGTTTCCAAAGGAGCTCCATCTTTCTTTGCAAAAAGTTCAAGATCTTCGCTATGGAGAAAACCCTCATCAGAAGGCGGCCTTCTATCGTAACGCCTCGGACGGGGAACTTTCGCTCTGTGATGCCATTCAGCATCAGGGGAAGGAGCTCTCCTACAACAATATTTTAGATACGAATGGCGCTTTAGGTTTGGTGCGGGAGTTTCAAGAGCCTGCCGTTGTCATTGTGAAACATGGGAATCCTTGCGGTGTCGCTGTCGATGATCGTGGGATCGAAGAGGCCTTCTCGAAGGCCTGGGAGTGTGATCCTATGAGCGCTTTTGGAGGGGTAATCGCTTGCAACCGACCGATCTCTTTGGGAGCCGCTCAAAAACTGAGCCAGAATTTTGTGGAGGTTTTGCTAGCTCCAACCTATGAGAGTGAGGCCTTGAAGGTCTTGAGCGCGAAAAAGGGACTCCGGGTGTTGGAACTTGCCGGACTCTCCGAAAAGAGAGGGACTTCGTTAGAATGTCGCGCGGTTCAAGGAGGATTTTTGGTTCAAACACCCGATGATTTACTGTTAGGCGACGGAGGGGATAAGATAGTTACGAAGCGCTCTGCGACCCCGGAGGAGCTTAAGCGGCTCCGTTTCGCGTGGAAGGTTTGCAAACATGTTCGGTCGAATGCCATTGTGTTTGCTTCGGAGGATCGGATCGTTGCCGTTGGAGCAGGACAGATGAGCCGTGTCGATTCTGTTCGGATTGCAGGATTCAAAGGAGGAGATAAACTTAAAGGCGCTGCTGTTGCCTCCGATGCCTTCTTCCCGTTTCGTGATGGGGTCGATCTCATTGCCTCAACAGGGGCTACTGCAATCATCCAGCCGGGAGGATCGGTTCGGGATGAAGAGGTGATTGCTGCGGCTAATGAACGTGGGATGGCGATGGTGTTTACGGGGATTCGCCATTTTAGACACTAATGCAAACGCAATAAATAAAGAATTAATTATGCGAGTTTTAGTTATTGGCAGTGGTGGACGCGAACACGCCCTCGTTTGGAAGCTCAGCCAGAGCTCTGGGGTCGATCGTCTCTATTGCGCTCCAGGCAACGCTGGAATCGGAGAGACTGCGCAGACGGTGGATATTCCTCCCGATAAAGTCTCACACCTGCTTCAATTCGCAAAGTCGGAGAAGGTCGATCTCACGGTCGTGGGGCCTGAGCTCCCTTTGACCTTAGGAATTGTGGATCGATTCGAGAAAGCGGGACTCAAGATTTTTGGCGTGAATAGCCAAGCAGCGCAATTAGAAGGGAGCAAAGCCTTTGCCAAACGATTGATGCAAGAGAGCCGGATTCCGACCGCCCCTTTTGTTGTCTTCAACGATATGAAACAGGCGCTACGTTATCTGGATCTTAAAGGGGCTCCTTGCGTTATCAAAGCCGATGGCTTGGCGGCAGGCAAAGGGGTTACGGTGGCCCAGACTCGAGAAGAGGCAGAGAAGGCGATTGTGGAGGCCATGAAAGAAGAGATTTTTGGCGATGCGGGAAAAACGATTATCATTGAAGAGTGTCTTCAGGGGGAAGAGCTTTCCATGATGGCTCTTGTGGATGGGAACACGGTGTTCCCGCTGGCGTTGTGTCAAGACCATAAAGCTCTTCAGGATGGAGATCGAGGACCCAACACCGGAGGAATGGGAGCTTATTCGCCAGTGACTCACTTTGGAGGTGAGCTGGAGTCGGAGATCGTCGACACCGTTCTGCGTCCCGTGGTTCGCGCTTTAAGGAAAAGAGGGATTGCATATCGTGGAGTGCTCTATGCCGGTCTCATGGTTTGCGGAGGGAGGCCCACCGTTTTAGAATTTAACGTCCGATTCGGCGACCCTGAGGCACAACCTCTGTTGGCTCGTTATACGGGAGACCTGCTTTTAACCTTGGAGGCTGTCGTAGATCAGAGGTTGGCATGCATCGAATCGCAATGGGATTCTCGAGCGGCAGTTTGTGTGGTTCTTACCGCCTCAGGTTATCCTGGGAGTGTTCGCAGTGGAGATATTATCCAAGGACTAGATTCTCTAAAAGCGTTCAAGGACGTGATGGTCTTTCATGCAGGGACGGAACGTAAAGGAGATCAGGTTGTGACAAAAGGGGGGCGCGTTTTAGGGGTGACGGCTTTGGGAGAAACATTCCCCAAAGCGGTGGAACGAGCTTATGAGGCCGTTGGAAAGATTCGATGGGAAGGAATGCATTATCGTAAAGACATTGGACATCGAGCCGTTCGTAAGGCTGCTTAGGAGGTTTTTTGATGATAGCCATCGTTATGGGTTCCGCATCCGATTATGAAGTCATGGCAGAATCGACCCAGGTTCTAGACGAATTTGGTGTTTTCTATGAAGTCATGGTAACCTCAGCTCATCGATCTCCCGCTCGCACTCTTCAATTTGTCCGCTCGGTCGAGCGGAAAGGGATACGGGCTGTTATTGTAGGAGCCGGAGGAGCGGCCCATCTGGCGGGAGTGGTTGCGGCCCACACGGTCATTCCTGTTATTGGCGTTCCGATCGACTCTTCGAGCTTGAAGGGGCTTGATTCCTTGCTGTCGACCGTTCAGATGCCCTCGGGAGTCCCTGTGGCAACGGTCGCCATTGGAAAGGCCGGCGCCGTCAACGCGGCGATTCTTGCGGTAGAGATTCTTGCTTTGAACGATAAAGCGTTGGCGCGAAAGCTTCGCGAGTATCGAAAGGGATTAGCGAAAAAAGTGGAACGTTCCGATAGCACCTTAAAGGAGGCTAGGAAAAGGCCAGAAATAAGGAAGGGATCATGAGCTTGAAGCAATTTACCACAAACGAGGCGGTCTCTATCCTAAAATCAGGAGGGGTTGTCGCCTATCCGACCGAAACCTTCTACGGTTTGGGAGTGAGCGCTTTCGATGACAAGGCGGTCCAAAAAGTTTTTAAACTGAAAGGGCGAGATCAGAAAAAACCACTTTCGGTATTGGTTGCCGATACCGGGATGCTTCGGATGCTGGTGGTTGAGGTGCCGCTGATGGCTCAGAAGCTGATCGAGGCTTTTTGGCCCGGGCCCCTGACCCTTGTTTTACCTGCCAAGCCGGGGCTTCCTGCGCACCTTACAGGGGAGGAAGGGCGTGTGGCCGTGCGGGTCTCCAGCCATCCTATCGCGCAGGCGATCGTTCAAGGGGTGGGGCAGCCAATAACAACCACAAGCGCCAACATTTCGGGGAGGCCCTCAGCGCTTAGCGTTCAGCAGGTGAATGATTACTTTAAGGAGGGTTTGGAAGGGGTTGTGGATGGGGGAGAGCTAAAAGGGGGAGCGAGTTCGACCCTAGTTTTGGTGGAGGGGGGGGCCTGGTCGATCCTTCGTGAGGGGCGGGTTGGAAAGAATGCGATTAGTAAGCTGCTACAGTCGGAAAAAGGTTGGGAAAATGACTGAGGTGGTTCCGTTTCGCCCTCTCCGATATAACTTAAACAAGGTTCGAATCGATGACGTGGTGGCCCCTCCCTACGATGTCATCAGTTCAGAGCAACAAAGGGCCCTTTATCAGAAATCCCCTTTCAATGTGGTGCGGCTAATCTTGGGTCTCCCCGAGGGGGAGAAAAGTTGGCACCCCATTGCCTCTCGAACCAAGAAACATTGGGAAAAAGAAGGGATCCTTCAGAGAGAGTTGGAGCCGAGTTTTTTCCTTTATCGTCAGGACTATCGATTTGAAGGAAAAGAGAAATCGCTCATCGGATTTTTGGGTCTAGTTCGGCTGAAGCCCTGGGGGGAGGGAATTTATCCTCACGAAAAGACCCTCTCTAAACCTAAAGAGGATCGTTTTCAGCTCATGCTCCATTGCCGCGCCAACCTTTGTCCGATCTATTCGATCTATTCCGATCCAGATCACGAGATGGAGAAGGGGCTTGTTCAATTCCTATCCGATCGGCCGTTGGTGGATTTTGTGGATCACGGAGAGAATGTTCGTCATCGAGTCTGGAAAACTTCAGATCCCCAGCGGGTGGATCGATTGCGTCGTCAACTGGAGGCCAAAGATCTCTTTGTAGCCGATGGGCATCATCGCTACGAAACCGCGCTCCGTTATCGCGATCACATCGAATCGAGCGGGGAGAGAGTCTCTCCTAATGGGAGAGGATTGCATCAGTATATTTTGATGTTTTTAACCGCGATGGAGAGCCCGGGAATTACTTTGCTTCCCACACACCGATTGCTTAAAAAAGTTCCTTCATGGGATGCGAAAGAATTTCTGAAAAAGGCTGAAAATTGGTTTGAGGTGAAGCCTTTTCCCCAAGAGCATTCCAAGGCCGCTGAAGGGATTCGATTCATGACTTCCAACGACACCCAAGGTCACCTCCTTCAATTGAACTTTATCAAGGCCAATTCTCATCCTCGCTGGAAGGAGATCCCGAAATCGCTTCAATCGTTGGATTTGGTTCAATTAGAATTTTTTCTATTCAAAGAGGTTTTGGGAATGACTCCCGACGACATCGCGCAGCAGCGTTATCTCGAATACGTGAAAGGGGAGGAAAAAGTGACGGAGAAGATCCGAAATAAAGAGGGGGTCGCGGCATTTCTAATGCAACCTCCCACCGTTTCGCAGATCCAAGCCGTCGCTTTAGAACGGCAGGTCATGCCTCAAAAATCAACCTACTTCTATCCCAAGCCTCTTTCCGGCTTAATTATCAACCCGATTATTCCAACCGAATCCGTTGCGTAGTACGAAAAGATTTCTCTAGGGTTGAACTCAAAATTTCCTTTAACTCAGGGTCCGAGGCCTCTTCAACAAGTTTTGCAATGGACTCTTTTTGAGATTTCGTGAGGGGGCGGAGTTTTGGAGAGAGGCTTTTTTCCCTAGATTCTAATTTTAGCGATCCGTAAATAAAAAACAGGTCTTTAACGACCTCTTCCCCCATGGCTTTATTAATTTGCTCTTGGAGTCGAAGTTTCATCAGAGAGAGTTGATGGCGCCATGCTGCATCCTGGACCTCCACCGTCAGAACCTTTCCTTTGAGAGAGGTGGGATGAGCCTTTTGAGCAA
This sequence comes from Deltaproteobacteria bacterium, assembly GCA_016202395.1. Lineage (GTDB taxonomy): Bacteria > JACQOV01 > JACQOV01 > JACQOV01 > JACQOV01 > JACQOV01. The sequence goes on along the minus strand of JACQOV010000044.1, from coordinate 407 downwards.
CCGCAGGCCCCACGATCTGGGGCCAATCTTTAAGGAGTTGGCCCTCTCGGACAACCCTTCCCAGATTTGCTTTGCGAAGACTATCGGAGAGGATTTGACCGATCGCACGGGGCTGTGTTGGATGCCTCATCACCCCTGCGATACCAACCTTCCCTTGTATTGTCAACAATCTCGAATCCCTAGTTTGTAAGATCGGTGGGAAAAATTCATGGGAATGTTTTCTCTTGCTTTACTCGCAAGATTTTTGACCCCTCTAAGGCTCGGTCGCTCGATTTCTGAACTCGCCCCGCCAATGGCGGGGCTCAAACAGCCCGCCTGCAACGCCTGCGGCGTAGCCGCTGCGGGCAGGCAGAAATCGGCCCTTTGGGCACGCTCCCTTCGCCAAGAGGGGTACCCCAAAAATCTTG
>JACQOV010000043.1 GCA_016202395.1 Deltaproteobacteria bacterium | reverse complement strand
GAACCGCTCGTTCAGAGACCTACCTCCCTTAGATGGCTCGAAAATTTCTTGTGTGAGCGAGAAGAACATTCTTCAGTGTCATCCCCGTGAAAACGGGGATCCAGTGATTGTCATCCCCACGGAAGTGGGGATCCAGTCCGATTGGGTTGGAGTAAAATGGTTATAAAAGTAGAAAAGTGGGTGAGGTTGGGGGAGAGGAGTTATCCGCTCTATGTGACTTGTGGAGATCTCGATCGATTGGGTGAGACGATGGCTCAATTTGTTCGGGTTTCACGTTGGGTCGTTGTCACACAGCGATCGATCCCACCCTCTTTTCGACGATCGTTTGAAAAGGGATTGAAGAGGAAGGCTAAGGTGTTGGCTCCGCTCTACATCCCAAACGGGGAGCGATTCAAGACTGTTCAAACTGCGAGTCGTCTTTACGGTCAATTAGCCAAGGCTCGTGTGGAACGGGGGGATGGACTTGTCGCTTTAGGAGGGGGAGTGGTTGGCGATTTGACGGGATTCGTTGCCTCCACGTATTTAAGGGGGGTCCCTTACGTCCAGATTCCGACGACGTTACTCGCTCAGGTTGATTCTAGCATTGGGGGTAAGACCGGAGTCGACCTTCCTGTGGGGAAAAATTTGGTTGGAACTTTTGCTCAGCCACGAGCGGTTGGGATCGATGTTGCGGCATTGCTTTCGCTGCCAGAGAGAGAGTTTCGTTCAGGGTTGGCAGAGGTTGTAAAATATGGAGTCATCGGTGAGCTCGGTTTCTTGGGGTGGCTTGAGGCGCATCGAAGAGAGATTGTGCGTCGAGATCTCTCTAAACTTCGTCACATGGTTGAGGTTTGTGCCGGCTTCAAATCGAGAGTGGTGGGTCTCGATGAAAGAGAGACGAAGGGGATCCGTTCCATCCTCAACTTTGGGCACACCCTGGGGCATGCGATGGAAGTGGCAGGCGGATATCAGCGTTATCGGCATGGAGAGGCGATCTCGATGGGGATGATTTTTGCTCTCCGTTTAGGTGAGGCTTTGGGAATCACCTCGAGAGCGACCTTGCCCCGAGTTTCGTTGTTATTGAAGGGCTTTGGCCTTCCCATCGATCCCCCTCGGGTCTCCTGGAGTGCGATCGAGAGAGCTCTTCGATTGGACAAAAAGATTCGAGATGGCAAACTAAGGATGTTGTTGGCAAAGAGAGTGGGGGAAGTAAAGGTCATCCCCATCTCTTTTTCATCGGTTCGAAAAGAATGGAATTTTTGGACAGGAGAATAATATGAAAAAGGTGTTTCGTGTGTTGGTGATTCATGGCCCTAATCTTCATCTTTTGGGGACCCGAGAACCGGAAGTTTATGGTCGTGTGACTCTCGCAGAAATTAACCAAGAATTGCAGGCGCTCGGAAAAAAACTGGGAGCCCAGCTTGAGACCTTTCAATCCAATCACGAGGGAGAGATTCTCGATAAGATTTCTCATTCTCCAGACTCCATCGATGGGATTTTAATTAATCCGGCGGGGCTGACGCATACCTCGGTGGCTTTGCGCGATGCGCTCCTTGCCTCTGGCGTTGCTTTTGTGGAGGTTCATCTCTCGAACGTTTATAAACGGGAGGAGTTTCGTCATCATTCTTATCTTTCGGATGCCGCGGTAGGCCAAGTGGTCGGTTTTGGGAAGCAGAGTTATTTACTTGGGTTGCAAGGATTAATACAACATTTAGGCGCTCTTTAGGATTATCATTATGGAAAAATGGCGATTGATCCCGCCGCAGCCTTATTCCGGGGAATGGAATATGGCCCTCGATGTAGCCATCTGGAAAGGGGTGTGTCGAGAGGAGCAACCACCCACACTTCGTTGCTATCTTTGGGAGAGACCCACGATCTCATTGGGTTACGGTCAAAATCCATTAGAGGATCTCTGTTGGGAGGAATGTCGAAGGCGAGATGTCCCTGTTGTTTGGCGTCCCACGGGGGGAAAAGCGATCTATCATGATTGGGAATTCACTTATTCAGTGGCGGCTCCAAAAGGTTCTCCTTATTTTCCGGATTCCATTGAGGGTTCTTATCGAGTGATCAGTCGTTGTCTGATCGAGGCTTTGAATCCTTTGGGGATTCATGCAGAGTTTTCGGGGGCCGAGATGAAAGAGGAGGGGGCAGCTTGTTTTTTGACAGCAACGCCACAGGAAGTGGTTGTGGCTCATCGCAAACTCATTGGAAGCGCTCAACGTCGAAATGGCCAAGGTTTTTTGCAACAGGGCTCCCTGCTCATGAGTTCCAATGTAGAACCGTTGATTCCTCTTTTCGGTTTAGATGAAAGCGATAAAGAGCATTGGGAACAGCGGGTAACCTCCTTGAGCGGAGAGCTTGAAACGATCCCGTCTTTAGAATCGATCTTTTTGAGAATTCGCCAAGGGTTTGAGAAGATGTTAGGAATCGGTTTTTGTGAGGCTGAGCCGTCTGCTGAGGAAGAAAAGATGGCTCAAGAGATTCAAGAGTCTTTTCGCATTCAGGAAGAAAATGGATTTCAAAAAGTTGTTTTCTAAGAAAAAGAAGGAAGAGAAATCTCTTCTTTCCATGTATGAAGAGAAACTCAAAGCGAGCCCTGGAGACGATCGTCTACGGCTGAAAGTAATCGATCTTCGGATTGCGGCAGGCCAGGTCGAAGAGGCCGTTGGCGACCTGCGTGAGCTGGTGGATCGGTATGTAACGGAATCCTCTTTTGGGAAGGCCATTGCCGTTTTACGGCGACTCTTGACTCTGGGCCTCTCTGAGCCGGAGATCCATCTTCGATTGGGCGAACTCCTTCAAAGGGGCTCTCTTCCGAATGAGGCGCAGGAGGAATTCAAAAAGGGGATCGCGACCGCCTTGATCCAGGGGAAGGAGGATTTAGGGGTAGAGATTGTTCGTCGATGGATTGTGGTAGATCCCTCGAGCGTGGAGGCCCATTTTCAGCTTGCAACCCTTTATGGGAAGTCGGGTCCCTCTCTTCAACGACAAGCGGAGTTAGAGAGGTTGGAACAGATGCTGTTGCAGCAAGGTCGTGAATCGGAGCTCGCTCAATGGTCGGAGCGTAGTTTAGAGAACGATCTTTCCGATGTTTGGGGAAGGCGTGTTTTAGGAACCGTTCGAGTCCAGGAGGGGAGGTTTGAAGAGGGGATCGAGAGGTTGGAGAGCCTGGTGAGAGAAGGGATCCTTGAGGACCGAGTGATGGAGCCTTTGATTCAAGCCCATGTTCAGTTGGGGCAGAAGCAGGAAGCCACTGAGCATCTTGAAAGATGGATCGAATCTCTCCAGGGGCAAGGGAGAAGCGATAAAATCACCCAGGTTCGATCGTGGTTTGATGAAATGGAGTCGGGGAGACAAATTTCAGCAGATTCTTCTGCGTCCGTAACCTCTGAAACTCCTGTACCCGCCGCGACTACCGATCATGGTGAAAGAGAGAAGCAAATCGATTCTTATCTTCAGGAGGCGGAGTTGTGTTGGGACTATGGCTTATCCGATCGGGCTTATGATCAGATCTATCGAGCTTTTCAACTGGCTCCGGAGAACCCCCTTTTCTCTACCAAAGTTTTGGATTGGGCCCACGAGGAAGAGGGGGAGATTCCAAAAGAATCTTTGCTCCTTTTTGCGGGTGCTTGGTTAGAGCGAGGGGAGGTGGAGAAGGCCAAGGAGATTCTCGATATCGCTGTTAAAACCTCTCCTGGAGATGAGCACATCAAAGAAGCCCTTTCGTTTCTAAAGTTAGGATAATCCTCGCTGCTAGCGTGTTTTTTACGCTTCACTCACAAGATTGTTGACGGACCGGTGGAAAAAGTTCGTGGGAATGTTTTTTCTCGCTTCACTCACAAGATTTTTGACCCCTCTAAGGCTCGGTCGCTCGATTTCTGAACTCGCCCCGCCAATGGCGGGGCTCAAACAGCAGAAATCGGCCCTTTCCCGCCTTTGGCG